>CANIVF010000099.1 GCA_947470895.1 Bacteroidota bacterium | reverse complement strand
TTGCCGGAAGCATAGATCGTAAACACTTTTCGTTTGTCATTGGCAGGAGCACCACTCGATGCAGTGCGAAATACAGGAATCGCAGGATCAACACCTTGATGAACAACATGCCATGTTTTACCCATGTCGGATGATCGGAAGATGCCATCCGGATGACCAACCACTAAATATTTTCCAACTTGTTTGATCGATGAAATGGACAATGAAGGCGGAAGTCCTTCGTCAATGGTTTTCCAGGTTTTTCCGTTATCCATTGAAATGCTTATCCTTCTGGATTTCGTTTGTGTGCTGTAGGCGATCGCAGCAAATACACCATCGATACGTTCAATAGCTACGCCAACCCCACCCTCGCTGATTACCCATTCCCAGTGTTCACCTTGGTCGGTCGAACGCATGATCCCCTGTTGACCAGTGGCCAACAGAACACCTTCTGACTCCACGATATCTCCAACCCAGCCTTTTTGGTTTACCTTCCAGCTTTGTGCTTTGTCGGTAGATTTGGAAAGACTTTTACCTGTGCCTCTGAATACCGTCCCATCAGACGTTTCAAAAATGGTTGCTACCGGATGGTTTATGAGATTTGTATAGATCGGCAACCAGGTTTCTGATGAAGGCTTTTTCCGATAAATATATCCATCATAACTGTAGGCCAACGCTCCGGATCGATTGAAAGTAATCGTGCTTCGTTGATCAACAACCTGCTCTTTTTCCCAAACCGGAGTTTTAAGATTACTCTTGCTGTGATACATAACGTCATTGACACTCATGTAGAGGTCTGACTCACCAGCAAAAAAACCTTCAGGCTGCACCTGTTCAGGTAAGCTAGCGCTCACATCTTGCCAGGTCTGTCCGCCATCGTTGGATTGGTAAATAATATTGGTTGCTTCCGGTTTCACGCCAGGGGTGGTGGCCGGACTGGCCGCTAAAAGCGTAAAGCAAAGCGCAATAAACATAAAGCCTGAGAACCGTGCCCGATGTGAGATTGTCTTCATAGATGTTATGTATTTATATTAAAAAAAAATATTAACCGACTTTCTAAATTCTGACTGCCTAAACGCACAACTTTGAGCCTTGAACGTTAAACTTTGAATACTTTCATTAAACCAAATTTACCCATTCCCGTTGCCACTCTTTGTAAATGAATTGTAAAAAGAAATGTAAATGCGTGTAAATTCTTCTTTTACTGGCTCTTTAATTAACCGATGGGTGTTGGTTTCCGCCATTTCCATGGTTGTGCTTGTTATTTTTCTTGTCACCTCGTCTTTCACCACACCTTCCGACCGTGTCATGCAGGCGAAGCAGGTGAACCTCATGATCCGTCAGGTAGGTCATCAGTTGTTGTTGCAAGCGGGCGACTCCACCTCGCGGGTGTTGCCGGTGACCGAGTTGAAAGAAGGCGTGTTTCTGCTGGAGTTCGAAAATGAATTCGTCTTTAGCCACGACACACTCATGGTGCTGTTGCAGCGCTTGCTTCCCAAAACTCAGTTCCCTGCCGGGTACACCGTTACCGTTCATGAATGCGCAAAGGACAACATTGTCTATGGCTTCCAGATAAATAATACCTCACCCAACATCGTGCCGTGTACAGGCAGACGTGAGCCCGCAGGATGTTACACGATTGAAATCGTGTTTCCTGATTTGTACAAGAGCATAGATCAGAAGAATGCGACTACCGGCATGATGAATGAAGAACCTCCATTCTACACGACCATCTTTGATTATCCATTCGCCAATCTGGTTTACATTGGCATACTGGTGCTGTTGGGTGTTGCGCTGAAGGCCGGACGTTTTGGAAAAAGTTTAGTACCAGTGCCTGTGCAGCATCAAAACCACACCATCATAAAAGAGTACGTTGCTGAATTGCCTGCGTTGGGGAAATTTTTATTCGATGTGAAAGAACAACGTTTGCTATTGGGGACTGAGGTGATTAGCCTCACTGATAAAGAATGCAAGATTCTGGAATTGCTCAACAAAAATTTTGGTGAGCTGATTGCGCGCGAAACACTGATGGAAAAAATCTGGATCAATGAAGGCGTCATCACCGGCCGCAGCCTCGATATGTTCGTATCGAAACTCCGAAAGAAATTAAGCCCCGATCCTGAACTGCGAATAACGAATGTTCATGGGAAGGGATATAAGCTGGAGATAGCGGGCATACAGAATTCATAAAATTACTTTTGATGAATGTCCACTTCACAGCGGAGTCTGCACCTCATCCGTGAATCAGGAATGTACCCATCTCCTACTCGCTCAAAACAACTTCAGCTGATCGGTTTCTTGTTCCGGTTTCACCATCACCACACCTTCAAAGTTGGAAAGCCCCATACCCAGCAGGCGGATTTTCTTTTCAGCAAGGTCGGTCGATGCCAGTAATTGCCTCGCAGTTTCTGTCAGCGCTTCCACACTCGCCACAGCTTGCACAAACGATTGACTTCGTGTGATCTGTTTGAAATCGTGGTACTTGATTTTAAGAGTAACCGTTCGCCCCTTCAGCGATAATCGTTGGAGCCGGTTAAACACCTGTTCCGAAATGGCTTCCAATGCTTCATTCATTTCTTCCAACGTGGTGAGGTCGTGCGCGAATGTGTCTTCGGCACTTACGGATTTTGTTTCGCGATCGGGTTGCACGGGGCGGTCATCGATGCCGCGTACAATCTTAAAGAAGAAATAACCGGTCTTTCCGAAATGGTTCACGAGCTGCTGTTCCGATAATTTTTTCAAATCGGCCCCAGTATGTAAACCCATCGCTTTCATTTTCTCAGCCGTTACTTTGCCTACACCAAAAAACTTCTCAACAGGAAGTTTTGCCATGAATGATTCAATCTTTGAGGGTCCGATGAAAGTTTGCCCATTGGGCTTCTTCATGTCGGTGGCGATTTTGGCAACAAACTTATTGATGGAAATGCCGGCCGATGCCGTGAGTTGCAACTCAGTATGGATCACCTGCCGGATGCGTGTCGCGATTTCAATGGCCGAACCGATCCCTTGTTTATCTTCGGTGACATCGAGAAAAGCTTCATCCAGTGAGAGCGGTTCGATGAGGTCGGTGTAGCGCTTGAAAATTTCGCGTATGCGGCCCGACACTTCTTTGTAGGCACTGAACCGTGGATAAATAAAAATTACGTGAGGACATAACTGCAGGGCTTTTTTCGATGGCATGGCCGAGTGTATGCCATACTTCCTTGCTTCATAACTAGCGGCAGCAACTACCCCACCCCTTCCATGCGGGGAGCCGCCCACGACCACAGGTTTACCCATATAATCAGGATTATCGCGCTGCTCCACCGAGGCATAAAAGGCATCCATATCAATGTGGATGATTTTGCGAATGGGTGATGAGGGTTTCAACTGATAATGCTTTACTGTATCGTAGAATAGATAATTAGGATAATACGTGTATCGTTAGTACGCGTAAAGGTCGTTTCAATTTTACTCCACGTTATCCACTGCCTATCATAGATCTCCAGAAATGAGGACTTGACGTTACTCCACTCCCATGGAATCCGTCTCCAGAAATTCAATCTCCCGGTCGAACCCTGCCGTTGAAGAATAGTCTCTTATCACTTTTTTAAGGTCTCCGGTTTTTTTGATCTCTTTGAGATCATTTTTATGCATGCCATACATCACATCATAAAAGCCATCTTTCGGGTCGAGCTCACTCACGATGCCATTATAATTGAAAGAGCTGTTTGAAACCCACACGGAGTCACCGGCAACTTCCCGCACCTTCAAAAGGTAATGCTTATGTTCCGTCTTCTCTTCATTGTTTTTGATCAGGTAAACGTCTCTCCGCTGAGGAGCATCCAAGTAAGTCAGCTCAAGTTTGTCGGTTTGCATGCCATCGTAAATAAAATAACCGATGGCAGCGAGGATCAACAACAGTCCCGAAAACATATATTTGGGCAACGGCACCGCGGACTTCAGTTGCTTGATGGTGGATTGTGTGCCCAGGGTAATGGCCTTTTCTTCCGTCTCGTGCTTGCATTGGTTACATACAATGATGGCCGTTTTCATAATCGGAAAAACAGGAATCCAGAAAATATGAATGTACTTCGCAAAAATGACAAGCTCCGATTGTTTTTGCTGGCAGTGTGGACATTCATAACTTTCTAAAGGCGCCTGCTTGATGTTTTTTGCGCTCCAACCGTATGCGATCATATTGCTTGCTAGTTGATTCAAATATCAAGTAAAAGAAAGCTTCAATATATTCCAAACACCAGGGGCTTGTTGGCCAGATTGTATTCAAGTGTTGGTTCAGGATTCATAAACCAACATATGCGTATAGGGAACTTAATGCACAAGCGATGAGCTGATTATCCAGATGGATTATTTGAAAATGATAATCTCTTGTTTGATTTTCTTACTTCCGCCTAGCAATCAGCCAATACCTTTGTGTGGTATGAAATCACATGGATGGCTGATGAATCTCAATACAAGAATGTATATCTTTTGCTTGGTATTTGCCGTTAGCCTGATGGTTGCGCAGTTATCATCAGCACGCCATGCATGAATAACAAAATGGATAACCCATGAAAACCAAAATCACGATCAAAGTAGGCAACCAAAAATTTACCGCTACCCTCCTCGCTAATCCCTCAGCCAACGCATTCAAGGCGCTGCTGCCCTTGTCGGTAGAGATGAACGAACTGAATAGCAACGAGAAGTACCATCGCCTTCCAGGCGATCTTCCAGTCAATGCATATAATCCCCGAACGATCAAATCAGGTGATCTGATGGTGTGGGGTTCTGATACGCTGGTGATCTTCTACGAAACATTCTCCACCTCCTATAGCTATACCCGCCTTGGAAAGATTGAAAACCCGGTTGGCCTTGCTACGGCTCTGGGCAGTGGCAACCTAACCGTAACGTTTGAGTGTCCACAGAATATTGATTTGAGATAAAATTTACCGATGTCAATCGACTATATTCATAATTTGGCCTGAGTGCATGTGGCGAATAGCCGTCCGTGCTATTGACGATGAACATGATTGAACACTCGACCAGCAAAACATTTAAAAAAACCTGACCTCCGTTAGAATTACCTGCTTCAATATCTTATTTTTAGCGTGTATCTATAGAATTGATGACCCGGGGCTTCTTCTTTTTGTTCTTGTGCTTGGTGACGTTCACGTCATACACACAATGCCTTACTGATTTCACCAAACTATTGCCCGAGCCCAGTACTGATTACACGCAGGACTTTGGAAGATCCGTAGCCATGTATGATCAATATATGGCGGTAGGTGTGCCTGGTAGTGATAGCCTCGGCCGTCTCACAGGCATCGTACACATGTATGAAAAAGTGAATGATACCTGGATAAAAATTGCAGACATGGCTCCCAGCGATCCTTTGGATGCCATGCAGTTTGGCTTTAACCTGACGCTCTCCGAAAACTACCTGCTCGTTGGAGCCCTGAACTATGGAGGTAAAGTCTATATTTTTAAGAAAGGCGCTTCTGGCTGGACATCCCAAACTGAATTAAGCTCGTTGAGAGTCAACGGTAGTTTCTACTTTGGCGTGAACCCCTATGGCAATAGTGCCATCACCATTTCGGCTGATGAACAAACACTGGCGATCAGCGACATCAATGCAGCAGTCACCTCGGTATATGCAGTCCCCTATTACATCGGGGCTGTTTATGTATACCATAAACAACCATTTCAGGATTGGAATAGTCCCATCATACCAACGCGCATCATTGCCCCAAATGGAAACATAGCTGATTTTGGTCGGAGTGGTATAGTGTTGCAAGGAAACCATCTGGTTACCGGAAGCCACTACACCGAAGATGGAGGCAATCTGTTTGTCTACTATGATCCAAGCGGAACGTTTACGCAGTTTACTTTACAAGCTACGTTGCGCCCCATTAATAGGACCTCCTATTTTTTAGGATTTTTTAATCTTGTTTTTACGAATGATGGAATCTTTACACCTGGTACAGAATCTTTGGATGGCGATTCCAAATACGGTATCCTTTTCTACGAAAAACCTGCAACAGGAATCTGGCAGAATGCAGCGCCTACATGTTTCATCCCCAGCGCATCCGGTTTATTAAATGCAGCGTTTGGAAAAAATTTCATCTCCACCAACGGCATTGATATTTTAAGCAGTGTCCAGACAGCAGATGGTCGAGGTTTTTTTAATGTAATAAAAAAAGGAGTTGGCGGTTGGTGCGCACCAGACTACCAAACGATCGATGCAACACCCGCTATTCCGGGAATGATTAATAATCCCTATGGGGTGATCAATGCCAGCAATCAATACACCGATGCCGTACTCGGATTAGTGTCAATTCCTGAAAATATCAATGCCACCCTGGCACTTAAAACATTCTCGATGAAAGGAACTTCGTGGGTGAGTAACCTGATCTATCCAAAGAAAAAAAGTACGGCAGGGCACTTGTATGGTCGCACGGTAATGGGTTACGATAATCACCTATTCGTGGCGGCTCCCGAAGATGGCACGTTGTTACCCGGTGTCGGAGCTGTTTATTACTATGAAAAGGATAAAAAAGATTGGAATAAGAAAGGTAAGATACTGGCGCCCAGTACATCGCGGTATGACGATTGGTTTGGTAGTGCCTTGGCCACCAATAAAGAATACCTCGCAGTAGGTGCTCAAAGCTTTGAGTCTGGTCACACGGCTAGCGGTCGTGTCTTCATGTATAAAAAAGCAGCCAGCGGCTGGGCCGATGCCGAATTGGTTCAGGAGATTGCCTTGCCGGAAGATCAACTTATTGTTTACTCCTATGGAGACAATCTGGCGCTGAGTGATGAATGGTTAATTATTCCCTACGTGCAGAATAATCCATTTCGGATCATGCTGGCCATTTACCAGTTTGATGGTATGCAATGGAATTTCTTTCAGGCAGTAGAAACTAATGGCGGTAATTTTTTCGCACGATTCACGACTATTGCTGTGGCTATTGAAGGTGAAACCCTACTTGCCGGAAATATGATTTTCGAGCGGAATCAAGTAGGCAAATGGGAAAATCGTTACATCCTTTATCCTTCTGATCCAGAGTCTATTCAGATTTCTTCTGACTTTACATATCTGGTTACCAATGGATCGTTGTTTGGCAATTCCAATGCCATTAAGGATAATACCATTTTCATTGGTGCCCCGATGAAAGACCATGAGGGAACCTGGGATGTGGGGGCAGTGTATGTGTACACCAATAAGCCGGGAGAGTCGTGGTCATCCCGAACCGAAACTGCCAAACTGCTGCCACGTGTTAAGGAAGAAGGTGAAC
Organism: Bacteroidota bacterium; assembly: GCA_947470895.1. GTDB lineage: Bacteria > Bacteroidota > Bacteroidia > Cytophagales > Cyclobacteriaceae > ELB16-189. The sequence continues at coordinate 8,623 of CANIVF010000099.1, read as the reverse complement.
TGTTTGGTTATTCGTTGCAGAATTCCGGCAATACCGTGCTGGTTGGTGCACCGGGAGCCGATTTTAACAAAGATGGTGTTACTGCGCGCAACAAACCCGGACGCGCCTATGTATTTCAATCAAAGGATTATTTCTGGCAGGATGTAGTACCCCTGATTGACATCACCGGTGACTCATTTGTTAAAGATTATTATGGTCTTGACGTGTATATGGATGTGTCCGATTTTTTCATAGGAGCGGCTATTGAGGACATTGAAACGGGTAAGATTTCCGGATCGGTGTACATCACTCCCTCTCCACCTATTGTAAAATTGGTGCCTCCGGTATGTTTATCAGAATCCGTCATTGAGCTGTTTGGCTATCCGTTTGGAGGAACATGGTCGGGGCCCGGAATCCTCGATGCCGCTAAAGGAATTTTTGATCCAAAAGTGGCCGGTAAAGGGGTGCATGAATTTCGCTACCGCACACCCAGTTGTGCCTACGAAGGAATATTGCGCATTGAAGTGGAAGATCCTCCCCTTGCCCACCTGATCACGGCAACTGAGCTTAAAGTATGCAAGGATAGGCCATTTATTATGGAGCTTTCTGTGGAGGAAGAAACAGACACGTATTATTCCTGGTATTTCCGCACAAACGCAGATCAAACCTTTACACCTCTCGAAATACGGGCTCACAACATGGTAGCCCAGGTGCGTGGCGAATATCAGGTTAAGGTGTACCGCAGTGCCTGTAAAGTGTATTCCCCCGTCATCTCCATTTCCGATGAGGTAGTAGACATCGAAGTGATCGAGCCTCCGAAGGCATGTGAACGGGACGCAACTCCCGTACTATTGCTGGCAAATCCAGCGGGTGGTATATGGAGTGGTCCCGGTGTGGACAACAATCGTTTCATAGCCCAAAACCTGGGTGCTGGTATGTATAAAGTGACCTATCAGTATACTTCAACACTCGGTTGCCTATTCACTACTAAGATAGATGTGGAGGTGATCCGGGCGTTTAAACCGGTCATCAGCCGTATGGAAGGTAACTTGTGCGAGCAAGGTGAAGTGAAATTAGCTATTCCCGGTAGCGTACCATCCGGCACATCCTTGACGTGGTCTTTCACAGATGCCACAGGAACTCGCGTGTTGGATGGAAACAACTCTTCTATCGTGATCACAAAGCCAGGTGTATATACTGCGTTGGCCGACAATGGAGTGTGTAAAATCAGTTCCCTACCTTTGACCATTGGGGATCAACTTAAAGTAAATCTTCAACCCTCCGGTAGCTTTGTGGAAGCATGTTCGGAAGACCGGGTTTCATTAACGGTGAGCGAACCTCAAAGCGCGTCATATGTGTGGTTATTCAGCACTTCCGAAACGGGAACTTTCGGACCATTAAACACCAACTCCAATGCGCTTGATGTTAATCAATCTGGTTACTATAAACTCATGCTGACGAAAGGGGTCTGTGAATTCGAAAGTGATCCCAAACATATTGTGATTCATCCTAAGGATTCCATTTTTATGCCTAATGTGTTTACACCCAATGGTGATGGTGCCAACGAAGTATTGAAAATGACAGGCACAGTCAATGATGCCCAGCTGATCGTGCTCAACAGGTACGGAAGCCGAATGTTTGAAGGACCTGCATTGCAAGGCTGGAAAGGCGATGAGGCCAGTGCAGGCACGTATTTCTGGATAGTTCAATACCTCACCTGCCAGCAAGTGCGAAAGACCCAAAAAGGCAGCGTGCAGCTGGTCCGGTAGGACTTCTTCCCCAATTTGAACAACAAGCTTCAAAGCGATCTTAGCAGAATCGCTGGGTCAGGATTATGTTAGGACACTCTATAAGCTACTTTCGGACTAGACACAGGACTAGAAAAGCTTACTAAGGGTATACTAAGGGTATAATGCGGGTACTGGAGACATTCAAACAGACCTGATCATAACTCTCCCACAATAATTTCTGGATTAGAAAAAGAATAGGCACAATACTGCCCCGGTGAAATTTGTGATATAAAAGCCAAGCAGGACATCCAGAAAATATCCATCAATCAGATCTTCATCGTGTTGGGCGCTGTTGCCATGGTCCTTGTGATGACGTTTGGGTTACGTGATTTCATCTGCAAAAAGCCGGGTAACTTATGGGAGATAGTAAACTTTAGGTAGGACAAGATTCTCTTATAAGGGAGGTTGCATTTCAGGCAAAAAAAATCATGCCAGGCGACTAGCAACGGCAAAGCAATAAGCAGACAACTATCATAAGATTTTATCTTTATCAGGTTGCAGAATTTATTTTAAACTGATGCCTTATCTTTACCCTTTAACGCTAATAGTTAAAGATAACATGTCCTCCATGCATTTAAAAGAAGTTGCCCTGCCCGATTTTGGCTTGGGCGAAGAACTGGTAGAAATTCCAGCACATCAATTTGAGTTGCGCTTTCAACATACGGTGCAAAAAATGAAAGAGCGAGGACTTGATTTCCTGCTCGTATTTGCTGATCGTGAACATAGTGCCAATCTTACGTTTCTCACCAACTTGGACCCGCGTTTTGAAGAAGCACTGTTGCTCATCGATACACAAGGAAAAAGAAAATTATTACTCGGCAATGAGTGTGTGGGCTATACCGGAATCTGTCCTATCCCCATGGAGTACGAACTCTATCAAGAGTTTAGTTTAATGGGGCAAGATCGATCGCAGTCCAGATCGCTGTTGGCCATCCTCACTGACTTTGGAATTACTGCCGGCTCACACGTGGGATGCAGTTATTATAAATACTCAGTGAGCGATTCGCTGTTATTAGAAATCCCATCGTATCTCGCTGATCATCTGCGCTTGCTAACAGGTCAAAAAGAACTGGTTACTAATGCTTCCGCTATTTTTATGGATTCGGAAACAGGAATGCGTCATCATACTTGTCTGGAAGAATTAGTTCGGTTTGAGTGGGCGAGCACGCGCACATCCACCAGTATAAAGAACCTCTTGCAACACCTTGCGCCAGGTGTGAGAGAATATGAACTGGCAAAAAATTTTGTAAGCGATGGCTTACCCTACTCTTGCCATCCTATGGTGTCGAGTGGCAAAAAGGCTGCTATGGGATTGAGCAGTCCTTCTGCGAATAAGGTGGCATTAAAAGATGCCTTCACCAGTGCGATGGGAATCTGGGGCGCATTGTCTGCCAGGGCTGGTATGGTTGCAGAACATGCAGGCCAGCTTAATGAACCAGTGAGTGAATTTTATGAAGCATATTGGAAAGGTTATTTCAAAACGGTGGTGACCTGGTATGAGCATATCGGCATCGGTGTTTCCGCTGGCGAGGTCGTGGAAATTGTAGAAAAAGCTCGTGACAAATCTGTTTTTGATTTCGCGGTGAATACAGGCCATACGTTGCATTTGGATGAGTGGGTAAATTCGCCATTCTACAAGGGGTCAACGATCAAACTTTATTCGGGTATGGCGCTTCAAATGGACATTATTCCAGTGAGCAAAAAAGAGTTTGTATGCGCTAACATGGAAGACGGGATCGTGCTTGCCGATGAGGCGTTGAGAAAGGAATGGGCCACACGGTTTTCTGATTCATGGAAACGAATTCAACAGCGCAGGTCTTTTATGATCAACGAAATTGGAATCAACATCAGGCCCGAAGTGTTACCCCTCAGCAATATGCCTGCTTATTTTACTCCTTACTTATTGAGTAAGAATCAGGTTGCTGTTAACCAATGATGGAAACCCGAACCCGATGAGGATTGAAGTACATCAAGGTAAATGAATTCGGATACCTGAAAAAGGTAATTGAATTCGATATCTTTAGTACAGAGGCAACATTCAAATGATTAATCAACAATACTTAACAACAAAAGCTAGTCCTTCGTAAAATACAAAAGCGAATACCCCTGAGATTGAAAATGGGTAACTGCTGTTTTAGCTGATAAGGTAAGCTGAAGTTCAGGTGCCAGCAAATTTTTATCAAGTTCCATCACGGCAAGAATTTGTCCGCATACATAAAACTTCACACCATGTTGATGCAATTCCCTGAGGAAAGCCAGGTTAGGATTTTTCATCTTAAACTCTTTTTCGAAGGCTTCATCCTTTAAAAAAGATTTAACGGCAGGGCCGTGAACAATCACCACCATGTCGATCTTTTCCTTTGGCGTACCGTTCACCACGTGAAGGTTAAATGTTCGTCCAATTTCGGTGATTCCGTAATTGATTTTTGTGGAATCCAGTGGTGAGGTGGTGATATCAATAGCAATTTTCTGCACCTGCTTTGGATTGGCGTTAAGCACGACTTGATCAACCGGTACTACACCCATTAATAGATGACTCTTCATGACGGGATAAACCCCGCGTGCTTTCATGGTTTTTGAGAGAGCAGCTATATTTTGAGAGAAGCCTAAGGTGCATGAATAGAAAAGTAGCACGGTGAGTAAGAAAATTCGTTGCATAGGTAACAGTTTATAATTAAAGATAGCCTAATTTATTGTTCAGTACTTTCAATACCGTTGGTATGCTACACACCACGCTAACCAACGGGTCAATATGCTATTTCTTCACCCACTTTGCTTCCATCAAAAGCCAATGATCTGGGTCAAGCACAATGTTTTGAGGGGGAAAACCGACTGGAATGGTAAACTCATTTTTCTTTTCATTAACGTGCAAAGTCTTGATTAATGGTTTACCATCGGCTGAATGAATGGCAACCTGTACGGGCATCTTAAACATACTTCCGTCTGTCTGCACCTGATCAATCGTTATCCGTACTTCTTTCTTCTTATCATCGTATTGCCATGAGCCACTGTATTGTAACGCACCTGGCTTATATAACCATTGTTCAAAGAAATCTTTCAGATCCATGCCCGATGCTTCTTCCATTTCTCTTCTGAAATCGGACGTTGTGGCATTGCTGTTCATGTACTTGTTGTAATAAGATCGTATTCCTTCCCAGAAGTTATCAGTGCCCACCACACCACGCAGCATGTGTAAGATCCAGCTTCCCTTTTGATACGTGTGCGAACTGGTGACCTGATCCATATCCTGAAGGTTATCATGCACAATACGATAGTTCGGATTCTTCGTGTGGAATGCATCGACTCGTTTCTTACTATCAGCCAGGCCTTCCATAAAGGCATCATGTCCATAAGCATGTTCGATAAACAACAGGGTGAAGTACGTGGCAAATCCTTCACTGAGCCAAACATCGTTCCAGTCGTACTCGGTGACGGCATTACCAAACCATTGGTGCGCGATCTCGTGGATAACGACATTGCGCCAGCGCTCATTGCGGTCGCCTACAACAGAGTTTTCGCTATATAAAATCGCGGAAGCGGCCTCCATCCCACCACTCACGCTGTTCGATTGAATGTTGGCTAGTCGCTCATAGGCAAATGGCCCAACATAATTGCTGTAAAATTCCAACACCTGTTTTGTTGGCTCAGCAAAATCATGAAATCCTGCGTCACGATCCTGATGATACACCCACGTTTCAATGGATTTATGATCGAACTGATCTACGTGTTGAACGGCAAACCTGGCTACACCGAGTACATACAACCACGAGGCAATGGGAACTGACTGCTTCCAATGTGTGATTCGTTTTCCATTGGCAAGGTCTGTTTCTTCAATCTTCACCCCATTGGATACTACCTGATAATGCGCGGGAGCGGTAACGATAAATTCACAGGTTGCTTTGTCATACGGATGGTCGACCATGGGCAACCAGTTACGTCCTTTATCCGGCCAGTTGTCGCTGAAGAAGGTGCGGTCACCGTATTTGTTGTTGGCGATCTTGAGGCCGGTGGCTGGCAAACCAGAGTAGACAATCATGTAGGTAGTGCGCTGGTTACGTTGGGACGCGATCGGTAATTGGATTTTCAATTCTCCTCCTTCATGCATAAAGCTTAATGCCTTGCCTTCCGAAATCACGCTGTTCACCGTCATGCCTTTGTTGCTCAAAGCGGCCGATGTTTTCACGAGGTCCAGCCGCAGGAAGTTCACCCCTTCGCCTGGGTATCGAACATCTACTGTTGCTTCAACCTGAATCGCATCGGTGTTGTCGAAGAGTTCGATGCGAAAGACATAATTCAATATGTCTACCTTGGGATTCTTTGGATACGTATCGGCCAACAAGAGTGATGGACTTAGGAGAAATATCAATAATGCAGGTAGAAGTTTCTTCGTAGGAGCAGATTTCATCAATGCGTAGATTAAGGTTACGATTATTTCTTAAGTGGTAAGGAAGTGGCCGGACGAAATTCAATCAATCCCTTTTCCTTGATGGTGGCTTCTACTTCCTCGAGGCGGGAAGGCACAAATGCACTGAGGTTTTCTACACCACCTTCCGTTACCAACGCCATGTCTTCAATACGGATGTACAACCGTTCTTCATGAATCCAGATCATAGGATCAATGGTAAAGATCATACCGGGCTGCAGGGGTACGCCACCGACACGCCCCACATCATGAACAGCCATGCCCACCGGATGCTGGAAGTGTCCCCGAAATTTCAACCCTTCTTCCACTGCTTTCAGGTGTGCCGGCTTGACAAACTTTTTACCCACGAGGTACTGCTTCATCTCGGATGCCGCGTTGTCGAGTACTTCACCGGAAGTAACACCGGGCTTGATATACTTGAAAAGTGCATCGCGGTAGGCAACAATAAGATTGTATAGTTCTTTCTGTTCACTGGTAAACTTGCCATTCACGGGCCAGATGCGCGTGACATCGCTCGTGTAATAGTGGTAATCGGGTGCATAGTCCATGAGCACCAGGTCACCATCTTTCAGTAAATCGGATTTATGAAAGTAATGTCCCATATACGCGTTGGTGCCTCCGCCAATAATGGACGAATAACCATCACCACGTGCTCCGTGCAGATGAAAGTGGTATTTGGCTGCGGCATCTAGTTGGTATTCATAAACACCGGGGTACGTAGATCGCATGGATTCCATAATGCCGAGACCGGCAATCTGCGTGGCCTTGCGAATCAGTTCAATTTCTTTAGGGCTTTTAATCAATCGCATGGCATCGAGGATGGGTGACAGATCGCGGATCTCGAATTGAGGAACACGCTCACGTAATTTCTGGATCAACAATGCTTCACGTGCAGGTTGCCCATCCCAAGGATCGGCTGATGTACGGGCCTGAGCATACAACAATTCATCACGACTGTCATTTCCATTTTCTGCCGGACTGAATTCGGTGAATAGCGCGGGCGCTGGAGGTCGGATCAAACCTGTACCAATCAGATCAGCTGACAAAAATTCAATGCCTTTAACATGATCTACACCGGCCAGTTGTTTCACCAGTTCATGATCTTCGGCTGATAATACTTTTCCCTGGTTGTTTTCAGTGCCAGCATCACGGTGTGGAAGATAAACAGTAGCCTGCCTGTTCTTACCATTAAGCAGCACATACGCATGAGGGGATTCAAGTCCCGTAAGGTAATAGAATGTATTGGATTGGCGGAATACGCTAAAGCCTGGCAGTCCGCTGGCACCTTGAATGAGTGCAATGGCATTGTTGCCGATGGCATCGAATATTTTTGACCTGCGCAGAGCAAATTCTTCTTTTGAAAAATCGATCTGGTAGTGATGGTTATCCTGGGCGATAGCCGCACTGACAACAACAAACAGAATAAGTGTGAGGGATGTTTTTTTGAACATAGGCATAATTGGTCTTTCAAATAAAGATAATCTTTTATGAAGATGACAGAAGTAATTCGTGCTTCGGAGAAAACCTTCCCGGGAAGGTTAAAAAACACCTGATGCATCCTTCGCGAAGTGCTCAGCAGCTAACCTTTCGAGATTCGCTCATCTCACTCCAAACCCAATATCACCCTGTAACGATTCAAAGAACTTCAGTACTTTTGAGCAAAATTTAAACAATGCCCGAATCTACCCAGTGCCCCAGCTGTCAATCGTTATACGGATACCCTACCGGAACTTCCATGATGTGCCCCGAATGCAGCCACCAATGGAACCCCAACGAAACCGTGGAAGTGGTTGCTGAAGAACCAACCGATTCATCCATAGTGAAAGATGCCAATGGCACCGTGCTGCAGGATGGCGATACGGTTGTTATCATCAAAGACTTGCCAGTAAAGGGTGCCAGCAAAGCCATTAAAGCAGGCACGAAAGTGAAGAACATTAAACTGACCACCGGAGATCATAATATTGATTGCAAAGTAGAAGGCTTTGGAGCGATGGGACTCAAATCTATTTTTGTAAGAAAAGGGTAATCTTTTGATTGACAATGAACAGTGGATAATTAAGTCCATTATCAATTGCCCATTGTCATTTATCCATACAACATTTTTTGAATTTACGGCCGCTACCACAGGGAAAGGAATCGTTGCACGCCTTTGTTGGAGTTCTTCTCCAACAAACCCACTGCGGTAATCCTTGGACGATGAAAGCCAACCCCTCTCATTTACCTATAAAACATTTTTTGAATTTACGCATACTGCCACAGGGACAGCGATCGCTGCATTGGATTTCTGCTTTGGGTAAGGCGGTGATCCTAAATGCGGAGGCAATATCCTGATTGAATGCTTTGGATAAGAGCACATAGATCTCGGGATGTTTTGCTGCAACAACTGTGAGCATTCAAAAAAATATTCACTGATCACGGCAAAGAACTCGCG
>CANIVF010000098.1 GCA_947470895.1 Bacteroidota bacterium | reverse complement strand
TTAGAGATAACCGGTTAATTGTATTGACTGGCTTTGCCACCTTGATCTTTCCAGGAATATTTTTCCCGTTGGGTTACTGAATTATCGGTGCGTCCGGATACAACTTTACGACAATTGATATGGCCACAGGTGCAGACAAATGATTGGATGTTATCATCGAGCAAGTCGGCATAATCAAGTGTAAGTTCTTCTTCCTGGGCAATATCACACAGAGCAACCAGATTTAAGCCATCATAGATGGTGTTGGGATTACAACTATGATTTTGTGGTGCCCAGTTCTGGGGTTTATGATCCCAAAGTATATATACTTCGTCTGAAATGGGGTAAGCATAATGTCGGAACTCCTCCATTTGTTGAGGGCTCCAGTTTTTTTCAACATACCGCTTGGTTACGATGCGTTGTGCTGATTCCTCAATCTTAAAAATGACGTCTCCTTTCTTTAAGTTCTTTTGAGCCACAATGCCATAACCGTTAATGGCGTTACCTTTTATCCGATACTTCTTTTGTTTGGATTCATGCCGGGCTATTCCTTCAGCGATAACATGTTTTAAAAATCCTGCTTTGCCGATCGGATCGAAATTAAGAATATAGTCTGCAGACCCTTCGTAACCATGTAGGTAGAACACGGAGCAGGTGAAATTGATTTCGAGAAAATGAACATCAAGGTGCTTATCTACACGAAAGTCAAGGCGGGCGTATCCAACACCTGAAAAGCCATTGAATATTTTTTCTGCAGCTGATTTTAATTTTGCTTCTACCTCTGCATTTTCGCATGGCTTGTTTACATCGGTATGTAGCTCGGATGTTTTTAATGCATAAGTTTTAAATTGATAGCCTTCCGGGAAACGATATTCAACAGGTTTAAAAGCGATGCATCCACCGGCAGGCGTTACATTGGCTGCTACTAATACGGTATATTCCTGCCCGGCTATATATTCTTCAATCAGAATATCATCATACCCGTTTGCTACCAGATCTTCAATTTTTTCCTGAAGTTCAGTAATTGTATTTGCTAATGAACGTTCATCGACACCAAGACTATCACCAGCCTTAGCGGGCTTTGCAAAGAGTGGAAATGTAAGATGTTTAACATTTTCCGCCAGGCCGATGGTATTGTTTACTTCAGCAAAGTTGGGGTTATTCACTCCGGCACAATAGGCCACATATTTCATTAATGGCTTGGGCGGATCATATAAAACTGAACTTGGCCCGGTATAAGGAAGGTTTAGAGCGTCTAAAGCATTAATCACATCTATAGAAGGTATTGCCCAATCCAGGTAACCTTCGCAGAGGTTCACATAAATGTCATATTTTTCTTTCCGAAGATCCTTGAGTTGCTTGTAGGTGGTCAGCTTATTGAGAAAAACATGATCTACCTGATCGTTTGGTAACAAACCGGAAAGATTGCGTGGAGGATCATACTGTTTATAATCTACATCCGTAGTACTATAATCCGGCTGGAGTATACAAACTTTCATTCTTTATGCGATTGACTTGCGGAGGATGGCATCGTCCAGGACTTCTACAATCAAATTTGTAAAGGTCTTGTTGCTTACGCGCAAAATAGCTCCGATCGAAGTATAGTTTTCATCATCGCTCAATCCGCATTGCGCATTTATTTCTAAGACGAACAGTTTTTGTGTATCTTTTTCCATGCGGAAGTCGATGCGTGCATAGCCCTTACCCTTCACAGCCTTAAAGGCATCGATACTTAACTCTTTTAAGCGTTGCACCAACTCGGGGCAAGTCACGGCTTCATATTCATAGAAGAAACCGTTATTAGGCATCGGGCTCTCCTCTTCATAAGATTCCCAAAGCCTTTCAAAGGAAAGAAACTGTTCCTTCTCGGGCAACGATGGATGAAACACCCGCTCAATAGGGCGATAGAATTTAATATTTTCGGGCTGATCGTAAGACCCAACCAACAGGGTGGTAAATTCTTTTCCGATAATGAATTGTTCAGCCAATAAGCCGGCTCCATGCAGGTTCCAGCCTTTGTACCCTTTCTTTATAGAGGTTACTATGCTTTTCAACTCGGTGAAATCACTGACTACGTTTTTCACACTTATGCCCATGCTACCGGCTGAAACGGCAGGCTTTACAATAGCAGGGTTTCCGATTTTGTTGAACATCTCTTTATCGACATGTCCATTGAGTTTAACCCATCGCGGCATCGCTACGCCATGATGGCCGAACACTTCCTTCATCGTAATTTTGGAAGTGGTTACGTTGTAGAAATAGGAATCCGACCCGGTGTACGTAATGTTGTGGGCATCCAACGCATGAATCACTGAAACGCCAGGCACTTCATTGATTTCATCACCATCACAAAGGTTAAGTACGATGTTTCGTTTAGTGCTGTCGTTCTCAACTCTCGCGATTGATTCTTCGAGATTTTTAAGAGTAATGTTTACCCATTCCCATTCACAATCTATCTCAGAGAAGACTTTCGTATACTCGGCTATACTCTGAGTATAGTCGTAGTAAAACTTTAAAGTCGGATCATCAGTATCCAAAAATGGTGCAAAGATCCAGACTTTATAGGCGGCTGTATTGTTGAGCAGTCTCATCTCATGAACAGCCACAAGAGATGTAGTGTAATTCTATTTGCCATAGTAATGCAAATTTCATTTAAATATTAATTATAAAATAATTTTATAGTAATAATTTATCGGAATAACCTTAATCATTCACATCAATGAGGTCATTGAAGTTATAAATGAAGCGTAAAATTTGATAAAGCGATAAGCAAATGCCTATGAAGACATATCCGTTACTGTTCATCATTACACTGATCTGCCTATCGGCATGCAAGAATAAGAACCAAAGCACAAGACATCGTATAGCTGATGCCATGGAGCATAACCTGACTTCCGAAGTATTAAATAAATGGTATCCGCAATCCATGGATACCATAGACGGGGGTTTTATAAGCTCATTTACCTATGACTTTAACCCAACATCCAATCAGGATAAGATGATTGTTACCCAGGCACGACATACCTGGACGAATGCCAAGGCTGCTCTTCGTTATCCAAAGGATGATCCTTATAAGACTGGCGCACGACATGGCTTTGAGTTTTTGAAAGATGTGATGTGGGATAAAACCTATGGGGGATTCTATACTTTGGTAGATAAGCAAGGAAACGTGAAGGGCGATTCTTCCAAGACAGCTTATGGAAATGCTTTTGGTATCTATGCATTGGCCGCTTACTATGCAATGTCAAAAGATACGATGGCATTGGCTCTGGCCAAAGCCACATTCTATTGGTTGGAAAAGGGAAGTCATGATCCTGTGTGGAAAGGATATTACCAACATCTGCAAAGGAATGGAATGCCTACACCTCGGCAACCCAATACCCCATCTACTGCCGATACTGGGTATAAGGATCAGAATAGTTCTATTCACCTCCTGGAAGCATTAACCGAGTTGTATCAGGTTTGGCCCGATCAATTGCTTCGCGAGCGATTGAATGAAATGCTACTGTTAGTACGCGATACCATCGTATCTCCGAAAGGATACTTAACCCTATTTCTTTATCCCGATTGGAAACCCGTATCATTTGTGGATTCTGCTGAGGAGGTCATCGACAGGCATCATTTCCTCGACCATGTGTCTTTTGGGCATGATGTCGAAACTGCGTACTTAATGTTGGAAGCCTCGCATGTTCTTGGATTGCATAACGACACGACTACCTTACGCATAGCCAAAAAGATGGTTGATCATGCTTTGGTCAATGGTTGGGATACCACGGTGGGTGGCTTTTATGATGAAGGCTATTACTACAAGGACAAACCGGGTATCACCATTACCCACGACACCAAAAACTGGTGGGCGCAAGCCGAAGGGTTAAATGCCTTGCTGTTGATGGCCGACTTATTTCCTCATGATGACATGCAATACTATGCGAAGTTTGAAATGCTATGGAAGTATACCGATGCCTATCTGATTGATCATACCTATGGCGATTGGTATGCCGGTGGCTTAGATAAGCAACCCGAAATGAAAACGGCTTTGAAAGGAAATATCTGGAAAGCGATTTATCATCACTATAGGTCGTTGGATAATTGTATTCAACGACTTCGTGCTCAAGAGTAGAAATAGATTTTCAGTCGCATTCACTTATCTTTCGATAATCTTACCACATTATGAAAAGAATCACGCTAGCCGGTTTATCCTTTGTTAGTATACTCTTTCTTCACTCCTGTCAGCAGCCCGAGAAGCCATTGGTTGCTAACCACAATTACCAATACCTGGAGGAAATTACCCTTGAACAACTACAGGAAGGATATAAGCAAGGAACGTTTACCATTGAACAAGTGGTTTCAGATTATTTAAAACGCGTTGAAGACCTTGATAAAAGCGGTCCGGAGCTTAACTCGATTATGTTTATCAATCCCAAGGCCATTGAAACCGCTAAAAAACTTGATCAGGAATTAAAGGAAGGCAAGAGCCGTGGACCATTACATGGTATCCCGATTATTTTAAAAGACAACATTGATACGCACGATATGCCCACAACGGCCGGAGCAACGGTGTTGAGAAATTCATATCCACCAAAGGATAGCCACATCACTAAGAGACTTCGCGAGGCTGGTGCCGTGATTATTGCGAAAGCAAACCTGAGTGAATGGGCAAACTTCCGGGGCAATATGTCGTCAAGCGGATGGAGTGGTATGTTGGGGCAGACAAAAAACCCTTATGTATTGGATCGCAATCCATGTGGTTCAAGTTCAGGTTCTGGTGTGGCAGCTTCCGCTAACTTATGTGCTATTGCGATTGGAACGGAAACGAATGGATCAATTGTTTGTCCATCCAATAACAATGGGCTTGTCGGATTAAAACCTACCGTTGGACTTGTTAGTCGCACGGGCATCATTCCGATTTCCGTCACACAAGATACAGCCGGCCCGATGGGCAGAACGGTAACCGATGTGGCTATCACCCTTGGTGCCATGGTAGGGGTTGACTCAGCAGACCAAAAGACAGTAGCCTCTGCCGGTAATTATTTGAACGATTACACGCCACATTTAAAAGCAGATGGTTTGCGCGGCAAGCGTATTGGATTACTGAAAAGAGACTTGGGCTATCATGAACGCGTAGATTCGCTGATGAAAAAGGTAGTAGCCGATCTTAAAAGTCAGGGTGCCGAAGTAATTGAATTGGATTATGCTATGGAGCGAGGAACCAATGGGGCTTCGTTTACGGTGATGCTTTATGAATTCAAAGAAGGCCTCACTCGTTACTTTGCCAGCCTGGGTGATAAAGCCCGTGTAAAAGATTTGAACGAGTTAATGGAATTCAATAAAAAGGATTCTATTGAACTTAAGCATTTCGATCAGAACTTGTTGAAACTAGCCCATGAAAAAGGAACCCTCGAAGAAAAAGAATACAAGGATGCTCTGGCACTGATGCTCAAGGCAACCCGCGAGGATGGTATTGATAAATTATTGAATGAAAATAAGCTCGATGCATTAATGGCACCTACGGGTTCGCCTGCCTGGAAGACCGACCTGATCGATGGTGATCATTTTTTGGGCGGTAGTTCTTCCATGGCAGCTATTGCTGGCTATCCGGCTATTACTGTGCCTATGGGATTTGTTGATGAGTTGCCTGTAGGAGTTTCATTCTTCAGTAAAGCCTGGAGTGAGCCGCTGTTGATTGAGATTGCATTTGCCTATGAGCAAAGCACGAAACATAGAAAGGCACCGAAGTTTATTCCTTCAAATTGAGAGAGATTGGTCACCCTTGGAGTACCTCGAGGGGACAGGCTTTAGGTCATCTGTCAGTCTACAACCAATTTCCTATTAGATAAAGAATCACCTGAAATCATTACTCCTATGCCATTCATTAATTACAACGCCAAACCCAAACTCAGAATCTGGGACGGCATCTATGGGTAAGTGCATCATAGTGATTGCATGACCCATGCTCACATTTCAATTGATGCCGGGGTTCAATTGCCCGAGCATCATCATGTTCAAGAACAATGGAGCCATCTGCTGGAAGGTGAAATGGAATTTATTGTGGGCGGTGAGAAACGTCACATGAAGCCGGGGGAAACGGCTTACATACCCAGCCACGTTCCACACTGTGGAAGAACAATTACTGAATGCAAACTCATTGATGTATTTGCACCTGTTCGGGAAGATTGGAAGGAATTGGAGAAGCAGCAGCTCGGTAATTAGAGTATTCTATACCCACTGATCACAGTAATTGATTGACAAAAGCAAAAACCCCTGACATAAGCCAGGGGTTTTTAGTTATGGTTGGTTAATATTATTTGAAGTTGACAACAAGTTCGCTGATGTTTTTAGGATCGTAAGGACTGAGTGCATTACGCGTGTGATTTGTGCGATGTGACTTAAGTCGTGAGCGGTCCACGAGGATAATAGTTGTTGCAAAGTTACCGGGCCGAAGGAAGGATGAATTCCGGTTTTGAGTAAATCTCTTTCTTGAAGATTTTTCGCCTTGAGAATTTCCAGGTTTTTCTGAAGAAGTGTTTTGAACTCCATTAATAATTGATTCAACGTTTTATCCTCGCTGTCTTTAAATTGTGAAAACCGATCATATCCTTCAAAAGTTTTATCTGGCCTATCCGACAGGATAATTTCCATGCGCGCCACCTAGTCGGTCTTTTTATCGTGAATGAGATGACCAACCACATCGAAAGGGCTGAAGGTGTCTTTGCCTTCATTGTTGAAGGCCCATGCAATGGGCATATACTGCAGGAGGGTTTCGAGCACAAAAGGTGTACGCGATAATATTCCAATTGATTCGGTGAGCTTGTATGCGATCATGTTGTCTATTGTTTCATCTGTTCCAAAAAACAGTAAAAGCATTTGCAACCTTGTTTTTCATAACGGTTCGGATATTGCCAGAAGCACACAACCCCGTATGATGGTAGTTTTATTTTGAATTCAATAATTTGATGGTGATGCCGATTTGCCCAAGATGGTATAAGTCGTGCTGGATAATCCCTTCAATCAGGTAATGGAAATTATATTCCGTGTCAAGAAACCTGGTTTCCAGATACGTATCGTCTTTCTTCTCCAGAGCATTAATTAATGTAATCGTACTTTCGTAAAACAGATTTTTTAAGTTAGTCCAACCTATTTCACTTAACGTAACGTTGTCTTTCCAATCATCAGCGCTGTTCATTAACTCTGTTCGTTGGCCTTTAAATCGGAGCAGGCATTCTTTTCTCCATTCCAACACGTGCGAAATATGTTCGGCTACGCTGTGAACCCGTGGCATCGGTGTTGCAAATGCTTCAGCATCGGATATCGATCCTATTTTTTCTTTATAGTACTGATCAAACCAAAGAGACCCATCCTGGATTTCGTTAAGTTGTCGGATTAGGTTTTGTATTAATACCTGCGACATGGTTATAATTTCTTATGGTGTGTTTTACGATTCGTTTAAATTGACTGGTATGACATTTTATATAACAGGGCGATCGTTATCATCATTCCTTCACCCTTTCAAATTCCACCTCAGGATCTCCGTCTACACCGGTTTTGATTTTGTCGATCTTGCCGGCTGTGTTGGTCATGAAGTGTAATTTATAAACGCGTAGACTATAGTTGATCGAAGCATCAGGATGTTCGGGTGACCAGAACTGATCGTAATGAAAATGTTGCAAGGGTTCATTCCATATGCGGTGTTGGATGCGCAGGTGATTACCTTCCAGTGAGATGATCATTTTATCATAGGCTTTATGTTCATAGGTGCCCACATAATCAGCAAGTGCATGCGATGGTTTGGTATCTTTTACCTTCAATGCCCTTACCGAATCGGCCTCGCGCTCACTCTTCTTCTCCCGTTTCCTAATCACTTCTTTTATTTTGGTTGTCCATGCGGATTCTCCTACATGCAACAACCGATCGGTGATACCGTAAACAGTAGCATTGGCCATAGAAGAACCTTGTGCTGTATTAGTCAATACAATTATCGCTATACTATCTTTAGGAAGCATAGCAATCGTAGAACGATAACCACTGATCACTCCGCCATGCGACACCATCACATGACCTTTGTAATCGGTGGATGACCGGCCCATGCCGTAGAGCCCATAGAACAATTCATCATACACCAGTTCTTTAGAAGCAATGTTGTTGGGTTTGATCGTTTCCGCAATCGCCTTAGACGGGATCACTTGTTTGCCTTTGAATTTTCCTCCATTGATCTGGGCCATCATCCAGTTGCTTAACTCTTCTATATTCGATACGATCGCTGCTGCCGGTGCCCAGCAATCGCAATGGGTATCGGGTTCATACTCTTTTAATTTTTTATCCACTTTTCCGATCAGGTAATCTTTCGAGAACTCCTCTTTTTTAGCTGCGGCCTCGAAACTGAATGTGCTCTGTTTCATTTGGAGCGGGTCAAAGAGTTTGGTTTGGATCAGCTGCTCCCAGGTAGTGCCATTTACTTTGGCCGTCACCGCTCCGGCCGCAGCATACATATTATTGTTGTAGAGATATCCCTCCCGAAAACCCATCGTAGGTTTCATGTAAGGAAGGCGATCGAGAATTTCCTGAAGAGAATAATTTGATCCTCCCCACACGGCATCCCAACGGGGCACACCACTGCGGTGACTCAGCATATCGCGCAGTGTTAATTTCTCATCGAGTTCACCCGTGGCAAAATGCAGATCCGGCATGTAGGTGCGCACGGGCTTGTCGAGGTCGAGTTTCTTTTCTTCATGCAGCATAGCGGCTGCCATGGAAGTAAACAACTTACTGTTGCT
Organism: Bacteroidota bacterium; assembly: GCA_947470895.1. Lineage (GTDB taxonomy): Bacteria > Bacteroidota > Bacteroidia > Cytophagales > Cyclobacteriaceae > ELB16-189. The sequence goes on along the minus strand of CANIVF010000098.1, from coordinate 7,541 downwards.
GGCAATGCCAAATGTCGTCTTCGTAGTAACCGGAAGTTTATTGGCAACATCACGATAGCCATAGCCTTTGGAGAAGATCACCTTGTCTTTGTACACAATGCTCACTGCGCTGCCTGCGATTTCCCACTCGGTCATCAGCTGTTGTATGTATTGATCTACCTTGGGTATTTCTTTTTTAAATGTGGGCGCCTGCCCGTGCGTGGTGACGAAGGCAAGGAGGAGTAAGAGAGTAGCGGAGATTCTCATCGGGTTGCAGCTTTAGGAGTAGCTAAATGTAACCGATAATAGTGGAACGTCACAGCGATTTTATATGTGCTTACGAGAGTGATGTTGGTCAGGCGACCAACATCAACAAGATCATCAGAACGTTTTCAAATAATCAATACTTTTCTTCAGAGCCACTTCGGGTTGTTGCACCATGTCTTGTTCTACAAAGAAATGTTCTACTCCGGATTTTTTTGCTGTACCGAGAATGGATTTTAAATCAAGGGCTCCGGTATCGGCTGTGCTCATTTGGGGGAACAACTCAATCCACTGTTTGGAGTCACCACCATCGCCTGAGAATTTCACTTTCTGTTTCATGTTCTTCACATGCATCATTTTGTAACGGCCCGGATATTTCTGTAGCCACGCAATCGGATCTACACCTCCGGCTACTGTCCAGAAGAGGTCCATTTCAAGGAACACATATTTCGGATCGGTGTTTTCGATGATCATCTGCACGGGTATTTTTCCATCCAGTTCCTGCAAGCCATAGCCGTGGTTGTGATAGCCAAAGCGCAATCCAAGCTTCACGGCTTCTTCACCAATTTTATTAAAAACATCAATCGTCTTTTTATAATCATCCAGCGTCTTTCGATTTTCCGCTGGCAGTGCAGGGAGCACGACATATTTAAATCCGATCGCGTGTGCTGCTTCGGCCAGCTGACTCAGGCGACTGCGCAAGGTTTCAAAGTCGGTGTGAACGGCAGGAACCGTGATCTTATTTTCATCCATGATCTTTTTTACTTCCGCTGCTGTAAGACCAAAGTATCCGCTTCCGCTGAAGCCCAAAGATGGAGTAACAGCCGCCCAACCATCAATGGCTTTTTGTGCGCTGAATGGAAAAGGCCCGTACATTTCTATTTCGCGATAGCCCATCTTCGATAACATGCTAACGCCTCCGCGAAAATCCTTTTCCAGCATTTTCGGGAGCGAGAAAAGTTGGATACCTATTTTATCCAGCATGGCTGGGTTGGCTATTAGAGAGTGGCTTTCCAACAACCCGATCGCGGTGAGTGCTGCTGATGCCTGAATAAAATTTCTGCGGTTCATAACGATATTATTTTGAATATGTAATGTATACAAATGCGTTCAGGCGGACAACCGGATCACGGCAGTGCCTGCATTATTGTTTCGTCCGGTGTTCGTTCGTGCCAGGGGATTGTGCCCTCTTTGTCCACACTCGCTTTATTCTTGCTTCGATGTGGGCTCGTTGATCTGATCGAGTAGGTTATTGATGGAGTTATTTCAACTTCGAATCGGTATCTCGTTTGGAGTGCCGAAAAGTCTTTCATCGTTGAGTGTGCACTTCACTTCAACGGGATACCGGCTCTCGTTCCTCGGCCGGTATGACATTTCATTGAAGAGTATACCAGATTTTACTATGAAGCTGTTATCTTTTCAATTGGTACAGATGTTGATTCAGGTAATCCATTATTTTTTCGCATGCATCATGATCATCATTAGAGATCACAATTTTCTCACTGTTTTTAATAAACAGGATCGGGTGCCTTCTGTGCATACTATAAAGAAATTTAAAAAGGCTTACTCCTATATTATTTATTTGCAAGTATAGTTGATGGTTGCACCTTTGGAATAACCTTTATTTTAAAAGAATCCACAGGAGTTTAGCTAAAACCATATTTCAGCATTTAAAACTATTGCAATAATGAAAATGAATTCTACTTTTGGCTTGAACTAAATCAGGATACTTATAAAAATAATAAGGGAGAGATGTTTTCTGGTTTTAATGTCCTTTATGGTTTAGTCCTTTTATTGTCAAGTAACATCGAACCTGCTCTATTGTGAAATGAAAAGAACGCTCACGCTGTACATTATTTTTCTACTAGGCCCATTATACCTATTCTCACAATCCTTTACGGAGTCCACGCTTCCCATTGTTGAAATAAATACTACTGGTCTCACCATTCCCACTGATGGTAAAATTATTGCTACCATGCAGATTACATTCAATGGAGCAGGTTCTGTTACCCATACCTCCGACTTACCAAACATTTGGAGTGGTGCCGTAGAAATAGGACTACATGGTGCATCCTCCATCGGTTATCCTCAAAAATCGTATAACTTCACAACCCTGCTCGCGGGGCTGGAGGCTAACATTTCTATTCTGGATATGCCAGCTGAACATGACTGGATACTGATCAATAACTGGAATGAGAAATCATTTATCCGAAACACACTCGCGCATAAATTATTCTCAGAGATGGGACACTACGCAGTGCGCCAGAAACATTGCGAGGTTACACTTAATGGCGAATACATTGGCATTTATCTGTTAAGCGAAAAAATAAAACCGGACAAAGGCCGCGTTAACATCTCAAAGCTTACTGAAACTGAAAATGCCGGAGCTGCTGTATCCGGAGGCTACATAATTAAAAATGACATCTACGATGGATCAAACGGATGGGCTTCAAAATTTAGTCCCGTAGGGCACAGCTCAACGGAACATCCTTATTTTCTCTATGAATATCCCAAAGTATCAAAGATTACCGCACAGCAAAAGAATTACATAAAAGCATTTATCGATACGGTAGAAACTTCATTGTACAGTTCAACATTTAATGATCCTGTTAATGGATACATAAAGTATATCAGTCATTCATCATTCATTGATTACTTTATGTTAAATGAACTGGCGCGAAATGTTGATGGAAACAAGAAAAGTTCGTACTGGTATAAAGACCGATGGGACAAGGGAGGGAAATTGCATGCCGGACCAGTATGGGATTTCGACTGGGCCTGGAAAAATATTTACGACTGCGAAGAATACTCCCGAACAGATGGCTCGGGGTGGAGTTATAAAATTGTTGACTGCCCCGCGGATGTCCTATCCTTTGGATGGTTTAAGAGATTATTGCAAGACCCACGTTTTGCTAACCAGATACGCTGCCGCTGGGAAGACCTGCGCACTACCGTATTGAAGTCCGAGGCGATGTTCAACTATATTGATTCTATTGAACTCGTGCTGGCCATCCCGCAACAAAGACACTTCGAAGCATTTCCTGTTCTTGGACAAAACAATGGTGCCCCCGAAGCGGATGCTATCCCCACCACCTACCATGGTGAAGTAGTTAAATTAAAAAACTGGATTACAACACGTATGCAATGGCTGGATGCAAATATGCCTGGTACGTGCGGAACTATCACTGCCATAGAATCGTCCGACCAATCCGGTGTTACCATCTATCCAAATCCAGGCAATGGAACTTTTATTATTTTTAACAGTGGCAGGAAGATTAAGTATGAATTGTATAATTCACTTGGAATAATTGTACAAGCAGGTGAACTTGAAGCTGGTGAACATCCCCTTGAAGTTAAAAGCCCCAATGGATTGTATTTTCTTCGAACTGATGAACAGGTCTTGAAAGTGCTTATAAAGCAATAATTAAAAAATAGTAATAAAGCTAAAATCAGGAAAATAAGAGAAATGACACACATGTTTTCTTAGTCGTTGGTCGCAGATTGTTTTAGATTAAGTTTTTGCTATTTGAACAAGTTAATACCAGTACTGTTTTTGCTAATCGTTGACGCTGTTGTTGCATTGAAATTAACAGTAGATTTTACGCATTGCACGTATTCTCAATATCACGTATGTACTAATTGGCTAGCAAAAAAAGCAACCCATCTCCGAGTTGCTTTTTCTTTACATTATAACGGCTAGCCACTATTTCTTCACCGGCCTCTTATACTTCACCGGTGCTGGCGGTTCAGGTTTCAATTCTACTGCTTGTGTTTTCAACAACGTCAAGGCTTCTTGCACGGCACGTTCCAGTTGTGGGTCTCTGCCTTTGATGACATCAGCCGGAGTTTGTTCTACGGCAATGTCGGGCGAGATGCCCACACCTTCAACGGCCCACTGTCCGTTCACGTCATAGAAACCTCCGCGCGGGGCAATCATGGTGCCGCCATCAATAAACGCGGGGGTATCCCACGTGCCCACTAATCCGCCCCAGGTTTTTGTTCCTACCAATGGGCCGATCTTCATTTTGTTAAACAGGTAAGGCAGCAGGTCGCCACCCGAGCCGGCACGTTCGTTAATGAGCATCACCTTCGGGCCAAAGATGCCGGCATTCGGTGTTAAGAACGGCCGGTGATCCGATGCTTTGCTGTTGAAGTATCCGTGAAGATTTCTCGCCATGATGTCGACCATGTAATCGGCTGCCGAGCCACCGCCATTGTTACGTTCGTCAATGATGGCGCCCTTCTTATCTTGCTGCGCAAAATAGTAGCGATTGAACGAGGTGTATCCCGGCTGGCCCGTGTTGGGCACATAGATGTAGGCAATCTTGCCACCGGATAATTCATCTACTTTTTTGCGATTGCCTTCTACCCAATTCGTGCTGCGCAGTTGATTGTCATTATCAACGGGCACTACGGTTATGAGTCGTGAGCCTTCAGCAGCCGGTTTACTGTTCACACGAAGTTTAGTCTGGCGGTTGGCCGTAGCTTCAAAGTATTTAAACAAGTTTTCAGAAGAAGAAACAGCTACGCCATTTACTTCCAGGATGTAGTCGCCTTCCTTCATGCCAATACCGGGCTCACGCAGCGGTGCTTTCAATGTGGGGTTCCAGCTTTCACCGGTATAGATTTTTTTGAAACGATAATATCCTTTGTCGGTTTCATAATCCGCACCAAGCAAACCTACCGGCACGTTTTCAATTTCAGGAAAGTCACCACCGCGGGTGTAGCTATGACCGACAGCAATTTCGCCACCCACAATGTCAACGATGTAAAGCAGATCGCTGCGGTGTTGCACGTGTTCTACCCAAGGGCTATACCATTTGTATACATCGTTCCATGGAGCACCGTGTGTGTTATTCACATAGAGGAAGTCGCGTTGATAGCGCCAGCCTTCGCGGAAGATTTGTTTCCACTCTTCGCGCGGTTCAATTTTTACTTTCATGGATGCGATGGCATCGAGTTTTCCATCGCCCACTTTTTTGTTGCTGTCGGCCGTGCCGAGGATGCCCCATGTGCCGTTGCTGCGATAGAGCAACTGCTTGCGATCGTTGGAGATAGTCGCATCGTTGACCGGAGTGAGATACACTTCGCTCTTGCGATCTTTAAAGTTATAGCGATGCAACGTTACGCCTTGCTGGTTGGGAACGGTTTCGGCATAGAACACATAACCATCCGGCCCACCGATGAGCTCGGCATAATTTCTTAAAGGAACATCAACCGCCAATATGCGCTGGGCAATTCCCTCCATATCGATTTTCACAACTGGCGCGGTGGTGGCTCCATCTTTTTTCTCTTCTTTTGGTTTTTCTTTTTCTTCATCGCTGCGCGGCAGGAGCGGAGACACTTCATCTTTACTCAACACGATAAGATATAGAGCGCGTGTAATTGGCCTATCATACGAACTCATGTCGAGCCAACCTGTATTCAATCCATAGTTGGTGCTGGCGAGGAAGTATAAATATTTTCCGGTGGCATCCCATACAGGTGAAATCGCATCGGCCATGCCATCGGTGAGTTGCAGATTTTGTCCGGTCTCTACGTTATGCACTTTGATCACTTTGTAGTTGCTATCAATCAACCGTGCATACGCAATCCACTTGCTATCGGGCGACCACACGGGATTCAGTGTGCGGTTGGGATGTGCATAGCGTTCGGTGTCTGCTTTTTTGGTGGCACCGGTGTTCACATCGGTAAACCATAAATTATAATCGGTATCCGTAAAGGCAATGTACTTGCCATCGGGCGACCACGCAGGTTGAAAGAAGAAGGTGGGATTAGGAATGGTGATGGCTTTTGGTTTTTCCAATCCTTCCTGATCGGTGATCATCAATTGATATTCGCCACTCGCATCGCTGAACCAGGCAATCCGTTTTCCATCGGGCGACCAAGCGGGATAGCGATCCGCAGCGCCAGAACTTTTGGTGATGTTTCTCCAATCGCCTTTTTCTTTGGGCACCGTGAAAATTTCTCCACGATATTCAAACAACGCACGCTGACCGGTGGGAGAGAGCGATGCATGTTGTAATGATGTTGCCTTGATGTCCTGCCACCGTTCGCGCGCCCAATGAAAATCGCCACGCACGTTGATGGTTAATTTTTTTGTTGTTCCGTTGGCGGGATTGAGCAGATGTAAATAGCCTCCTTGTTCGTACACAATTTGTCCGCCACCGGCATCTAAACTTTTTGCATCGAAGTCGGTATGAAAAGTTTGTTGTTTCAATTCATTGTTGGCCGGATTGAATGACCACACGTTGTTGGCATAATCGCGCTCGGATAAAAAGTACACGACATTGTTCAACCACACCGGATCAGTATGACGTTCGTTGTCGGGTTGTGGTGTCATCTTCAATGAATAAGTTTTGAGGTCCACAATCCAGATAGGTTTTGCTTGTCCACCGCGGTAGTTTCTCCACTCGGGGTCCCAGAAACCAATCTGCTGGTAGGCGATGTATTTTCCATCTTCCGAAATTTCTCCGGCCACAGCGCGTGGAATTTCCAGGGCTTCTTCCATGCCACCGCTTTTATTGATCTTAAAAAGTTTCGATTCGAGAGTCGGTACATTTTCGCGCGCAGACGCAAACAGAATTTCTTTTCCATCGGGAGTCCATCCGGTCACCTGATCGGCACCGGGATGCCAGGTGAGTCGCTGAGGTTGTCCGCCTTCGGTGGGAATGAGGTATACATCGGTGTTGCCATCATACTGTGCAGTGAAGGCGATGAGTTTTCCATCGGGAGAAAAGTGAGGATTGCTTTCTGCGCCTTCGTTGCTGGTGAGTCTTCGTGCATCGCCTCCGTCTTTACCAACAATCCACAAGTCGTTGGCATAGACAAACACAATGTCGGTGTTGCTGATGGTCGGCTGACGCAAGAGCATGGTGCCTTGCGGGAATGCGCTGACGGAAATCAGGAGCGCACCGAGTGAGAGGATGGATCGTAGAAATTTCATATAAATAGATCGGTTGATTTTCTGATAATGAGATTCAAGATAACGGATAAACTGATTTGAATAGCGACCGTTGGCGTAAATGCAGGATGGCACGCGAAGGCGCAAAGAACGCGAAGGAGTGCATTGCCTTTCCAACGCATAGATGCAGGGCGCACGCAGAGACGCCAGAATGCATTTGCCTTTACTTAGCGGCCTTTGCGCCTCCGCGTGCAAAATGTATTCTTTGAGCAGCCTTAATCGTGTTTCGTTATTTGAGGTGCTCTTCAAACAATTTCAAAATACGCTTATACTCATCCGTCCAGCTGCTGGGTTCAACGAAGCCGTGGTCTTCCATGGGATAGACGGCAAGCTC
>CANIVF010000097.1 GCA_947470895.1 Bacteroidota bacterium | reverse complement strand
CACCTGCCCCATGAAGCATGGCATGTTGCCCAGCAAAAACAAGGTAGAGTAAAACCTACCCGCCAACTAAAGGGAAAGGTAGCGATCAATGATGATAGCGGCCTTGAACAAGAGGCCGATACCATGGGAAGCAAGGCTCTGGAAGTTGGGCAAAATAGTTACCAACCGCTGCTGAATGAACCCGCTGCCGAGGGGGGGGGGCAGTTTAAGTTGAAGGATGCCGGTTCTTCATTCTTCGAAAAAAGGATGGGATCAGGTTCAAACGGACAAGGTTCGATTTCTTCCAATAATTCCCCTTTTCAGCTGAAGTGGTATGACTTTATTCCTAACCCCTTTTCCAGCAAAAAAGAAACGCCACAACCGAAACCACAGGCTCCTGCAAAGGGCGCAGTAGCAGCAACCCCTGCTTCCGTATCTCCTGCTACTCCTGAATCTGCAACAAAGCTGGCCACTGAAGGAACAACTGACAAATCAGCTACACCCATTGAAAAGGCAGGACCTACCGCAGTAACCGCTGAACCCAGTGCAAATGATTCTCCAGAATCTGTAACGGAAGGAACCACTGACAAAACAGCCGAAGCTGTTGAAAAAGCAGCCAAGTCGGAAACCTCCCCTTCAGAAAGTTATACACAGAAAGGGTTTCTCATTCTGAAAGATTCGCTGCGCGACATTGAAGGCATCCAGACTGCTTACAAGAATATTAGTGTTGCGAGCGAAGCCACCAAGACGTTAGCCAAAAGCCAACCTGAAACAACGAGCAAAGACAAAACAAGTGAGGCGGATCAGGAAAAAGCCATCAATGAAGTCTTAAGCAGTGGCAAGTTTGAAGAAGAGCCGGAAAAAATAAGGGGATTTACAGATACCATCAAAAGCATGGTGGGATGGGGCAAAAAGGACGTGAGGCTGAAGCCCGATATGGATCCGCGCAAAAAGGCCTATGGATTCAAGTTCGGTATTCCGGTCAAAGTCAATGTTGCAGATACCACTTCCAAAACATGGAAACCCGTTCAGATTGACAGGGAGAGTGCTAAAATCCACTCACTCCCATTTATAAGCGAAATCCCCGAGTCTCTATCTACCGGGTATTATCCACTCAGCAAGATGACCTTGATCGATATCGATCTGAATGAAGGCCACGCTGTAAAATTAACCGGTAATAAACCCAAAGCTGCCCCGGATAATCAAACAACAAAAGAAGCCGCTCCTGCATCCTCCAAAGCGTTGAACCTTGATGAACCCACTTCATCTTCAACAACCCCCGCTACTTCAGACAAAGCAGCAGTCAGTAAAGAAAATATCGGAGCTGGTGATGCCACGCCTGCAGTGGACAAGGATCCAAAGAAAAAAGACAAGTCTTTTGCTGAAAAAGCCATGGGCGTAGCTGCCAGTGCTGGCAACCTAGCTAAAGCCGCGTATTCCGGACTAACATCATTTGAAAGCGTTGCTAATTATGGTAACGAACAACTTGAAAAAGGTACTGAATCCATCAGTGGACTGCTCGACAAAGCATTAAGCTATGCGAAGGAAGTACCCATTCTTCAAAACCTGGCACTTTCAATGCCGTCCGGTGGCACACGGATCGTACCAGGCGTAGGAACAATTTTCACTTTTAAAAGCAGCTACAATTTCGGAACAAAGGATTCCCCTAACACATTTGACATCAGTCCAACCATCAGGGTCAACACCGCAAAGCGTGACGACTGGTCTGTTGATTATCTTGGTACAAGTGTGAAGTTCCCAAACTTCACCATTGGTAACGAAGATACTGTCAAGATTTCGGTCGCACCTGGCAATCTTGTTCACTCTGCTAAAGATGCACTTGCTAACTCCTATTTTACCGCAACCAATTTATCAGTCAACGTTAAAGCACTTGGTCAGGATGTCGGTGTAAAAATAGAAGAAGCAACGTTTGATACGGTTACCAATAAATCAAATATTAAAGTAGGTGAAGTTTCTGCGGACCTGGATATTTTAGGCACCAAGATGGCGTTTAAAGTTGCCAAGCCTACGTTCGATTCGGGTGTACTTGATTTCGAATCGGCGAAAGGCAGCATTAGCACACCCATTGCACCCTTCACAGGTTTGAGTTTCTCAAATGTTTCACTTGAGTTGGGAAAGAATGATACAGAAGGTAAAAATTTAAGTGGTGGAGGGGATTTCGATGTCAATACAGAAAATGTAAAAGGGTCTGGCTCTATTCAAGCAACTAAGAATGGCAAAGCTCCCGCGATCCTTAAGCTGGTCAATGGTAATCTAAGCGCCAATATTCTCAACCAACAGCTTTCGTTGCAGGGCGTCAATTACGATTCAGGAGAAGCGGATAAAGCGCTTACCATAGACGAAAGTGCTCTCGCCATCAACATCACCAATCCACTGGATGGAAAAGCGATCGTTGGGAGTTTCGGTTTGAACAATGCCAATATCTCAGAAGCAGGTTTCTCTTTCACAGAGGCTTCGGCCAACTTTGACAGGGTCGGGATTACCGACACCATCGGGTTCGAAGCCATTACTGCCACGCTTACACCGTTAGGTAAAACATTTACCTTTTCCGGAAGTGGTGAATTTAAGGGCGCCCATGGCCCTGTAACAGAAGCTTTGGGTACCGTTTCGGTAGATAAAAATGAAGCTGGAATAACAGAATATAAGCTTTCCAACGGCTCAATCAAAGGCATTATTGCAGGCGCCAATTTCGGTGTTGAAAATCTCCGTTATAGCTCATTAGATAATACGGTCAGGGCCGACTGGGCTGGCTTACCCATTGACTATTTTGGAGAGGGAAATACGATTAAGGTCGGACTCGAAAATATTACGCTCAATGGAAAGGATGGCTTTAATTTTTCTGCCGCCACGGTTCAGTTCCCTGACTATCAAATCACGGATGACACGAGTATCAAAGGAATCAAGGGAGGTATAAAAATTGATGAGGAGAACAAAACTGACGAAACAAAAAAATGGATCTATTTCGCAGAAGCTGAATTACAAACAACTAACGGCCAACAGGTTGCAGATGGAGTTACCATCAAAAGTGCAAAGGGAAAATTCAATATAACCAAAAGAACAGGGGAAGCCTTTCCTCAGTTTCAATTCCTCGAAGGTGGATTTGGCATTGATGTAATGGGTTCTTCACTGGATGTTGAGGGACTCAAATATGATAACGGTGTGCTGAGTGGCGAAAAAGCGAATATACTGATCAACGCGCCTGAACTAAGCAGCAAAACGCATCAGGTAGAAATCAATCAATTCGCTTTTAGCAGAGCTGACGGCTTTACTTTTCAGGAAGCCGCTGTCACCAACATCACCGATAAACTCGATTTAGGGCCGTTGTCCATAGCGCCCTCTAAAGTGGCACTGAGCAAGACACCCGGAAGCCTGATGCTGAGCGCTACCGGTAAGGTCGGATTGGTAGATATCTTTCCGGGCGTGATTCCAGACATCAATGCGACCGGAACAATCGGCTATGACTTCGTTAAAGAAGAATCGGAGGTAGGCGTGGCTGAGGCAGGAATGAAACTAGGCATTCCGAATCCATTAAGCAGTATCCAATTACCACAGGCTATACCCGGAATCGGAAGTGTGTGGCCACTTGGCATGACAACAAACATCCCTGTTGCACCGGGCGTTTTTATCGACATCGGTTTTGAATTTGGTGGAGGAGTCAGGTTTTCAGATTCATTGAGTATCACACTGGGCTACAACAATGGCGCACTGACAGTTGATGGAGCAATGGACATATTGCCATCCCTGCATTTTTCTATTATTGCGAGCGCCACAGCAGGCTTACCTGGCGTAATCGGATTAACAGCGGGTTTAAAAGGGAAAGGTGCAGTAGACGCAACAATAACTACCCATCTTACCGGTTCCTTTGATTTAGGCATTGGTGAAATGCCTGCGGCTGACAAGGAGTTTAGTGCGGAAAACAGCAAGAAAGGAAACGGGTTTTCTTATGAAGGTGGTGGAGATATCACGCTCGCGCTCATTGCCTTTGCCAAGGGCTATGTCTTCACCTATAAAAAAGAATATGAAAAGAACTTAGTTGAAAAGAACGTTGGCAAGTTTTCGCTGGAACCAGGCAAAGGTATAGCCTTTGAAAAATCCAAAGAGCCTGTCATGAGCGAAGCTGAGAAAGCTGAACTGGAAAGTGAAGCGAAAAAACCTGAAGCTGAGGCAAGGAGCCAGGAAGCAATTTTGGCCGATGCAAGCGGTGGAAAAAAATTAACCAAGGAACAAATTCTGGAAGCCCGCTACGCTGTTGATGATGACAAAACAACAGGAGAAACCATCGCGAATGCCGGTGGAAGATTGCTTGCAGGTGCCAAGTCATTGATGCCTGGATCCCGTAGTAAAAAGACTGCTGTACCGGAACCTGAACCGGAAACAGAGCCCGTCGCAGCGGTAAGTCCCGAGGAAGCGGAACAGGAAAAGAAGGAAAAGATCAAAACAGATCTTAAGTTTATTAGCGAGCTGAATTACGAACGCATCAATTGGCAAGGCCTTACGAAACTCAAAACCATAGAAATCTTTGATGGAGATGAGGAAGTAATGGAAACCCAAAAACAAGGCGTGTTTGGATTCAGGAAGGAAGTTGAAGTGTCAGTAAAGACACCCGAGTTTATCGCATACGAAAAAAAGACGAAAGAACAGACCAAGAAAAATTGGGACATCATTTTCGGTGGAATCAACACCAAATCAGTCTTGATCACCACTTATGAAAATATCCTCAAAAGATCTAAAACCATTACGGATGATAAACCTTTAGCAGAGAGCCTTGTACACCATGAATCGTTGATTACCGGATACAAGAGTGTCAACGAGAAAAAATCCGAAGATCTGCGCAGTAATTTTATGCCTGACATGTTATTTACACGGGTACAAAATTGGAGGAATAGCATCAAAGAAAGTGAAGAAATAGTCAATGAGATCCTGGGGCTTACGAGAACAATTCCGGATCAATACCAAAAGGTTAATGAAGAAAAAGCAATCTTTACAGATGGCCGTCAGCAAACAGAAGCAGTGGAGGAAGTTACATCAGCCAATTCGGAAAAAAGAAAGGCACTGGAGGCCGAGAATGTTGAGAATAAAAAGAAAGGTCTTGTCAAATACAAGGGAAGATGGATGACAGAGGCAGAAGCTGAAAGTGCCAAACAAAAGAAAGCCGTCAATGCTGCAGCTTCCCCTGAAGATAAAGAGGCAAGGCAGAAAGCGGAGCAGAAAGATAAGGAGGAAAGGCAGAAGGCGAAGCAGGAAGCCAATGCCAAAAAACGCAAAGAGGCTGAAGAAGCCGCCAACCAAGCCGGAGCCCAAAAGGGAAAACCCGATGCTACAACTGCTGCGGCAGAAGTACCTGCAGGTTCTGTACCCGAGCAAACCCCCTTGGCAAAAGTTTAACGTATGATGCATCCTCCCCTTTCAGAAACCCCCGACTTATCGCTGGAACTGGCCAAGATCAGGGATAGTTATAACAAGGATCCCTACCAAAGTTTTCCCTTTTATCACTCCAATCCAGCTCACCTGAAAACGATTGGAAAGTTATTTGGGCTGGAAGCCGCACCATTGGCTACGGCACGTATTCTAGAACTTGGCTGCGCTTCGGGTGGAAACATTATTCCCTTTGCCTGCCAATACCCTGAAGCCAGAATAGTTGGTGTCGACCTCTCCGAGGTTCAGATTGAAGCAGGAAAAACATTCATCAGTCAATTGGGCTTACAAAACATTGAACTGAAGACCTATGCGATCTCTGACATCGATGAATCCTTCGGACAATTTGACTACATCATCGCCCATGGCATATTCTCCTGGGTGCCTGACTTTGTGCGCGAAGAAATCCTGCGCATTTGCCGTGATCGAATGGTAAGTACTGGTATTGCATACATCAGTTACAACACGCTTCCCGGCTGGCACACCAGACGCATCGTAAGGGACATGGCCTTGTACCATTCCGAGAATTTTGACAACACCAAAGAGAAAATCAATCAAACCAAACAACTGCTACAATTTGTCGGTGATGCCTTGAATGATTCCGATGATTCGTATTCTAAACTGATCATGGAATCGGTTAACCTGTTGAAAGACAAACCAGATTATTACATCGCGCACGATTTTCTGGAAATCAACAATAAGCCATTTTACTTTTCCGAATTTGTTAACATGATCGAAGGGTATGGCTTAAAATACATGGCAGAGGCATCTGTTTCAACAATGTTCTTAGGCAATTATCCCGAAGCCATTCGTACATCACTTGGCAAAATAAAAAATATTATTAGGACAGAGCAATACCTTGATTTCATCATCAACAGGCACTTTCGTTCAACATTGATCTGCCACCAGACAGCAACAGTCGATCGTAACTTGCCTGCAACCATCCTGCATTCATTCTATATTAAAATGAAAGTCAGGGTTATCCAAAATCCGAAGCTTCAGCCTGAATTTGAATTTAACGGAGACCCCAACAGCCTTTTATCGACCGAGTCACCCATATTGCAGAGCCTGTTTCTGGTGGCCTCTGAACATTATAACATCTACCTATCTTTTGACGATTGGGCCAATCTGATAGTGGCAAGAATGAAAAATGTGAGTAAAGAGGAGGTGGTGTCAGATATGAATCTAAATTTATTGAGCCTGTTCCTGTCCGGAAAAATAAAAATTAGTGCCGATGATATTAAAGTTCAAAATAAAGAAACTGAATATCCGAAGGTGTGGAAATATGTGGCGGTGCAATGTAAATATTTGAATATTTCCTATGTCACCAATCTCTATCACGAGCCAGTGGCCATCTCTGTCTTTGAACGATTCATGATACCCTACTTGGATGGGACACGCAACAAAGAGGAAATCCTGCAACGCCTTCTCACACACGTCCAAAACAAAGAACTGGATGTAAATCTGGAGGGTAAAAAAGTACACACAGAAGATAGGTTGATGAATATTCTTTCTTTGGCCTACATCGATGCGATGGAATGCTTTGTTGACAATGCCCTATTGGTTTAAGTCAAAATTGATCAGCCAGTCAAATTGACTAAAAAGTCATGATTATTGAATAATTATTGATCTTGAGGTGTGTTATGCCAGATACTCAAAGCTGTATTCTTTTTGATCAGTCGTTATCTTTTTTTGAGTAAATCTTCAATGTATTGTTGTTGTAGGTTTCCAATGTTTGTACAACGCAAAAGTAGACCTCATTTTTATCTCAACAACTGATCGATGTTTTTTTCTATCGATTTCCACTAAATCACTTTTGCTTATTCTCCATTTTCTTTATCCCCTTGCGCAGAAGGAATGATGACTGAGCAGCCCCAAGATCAACATCCAATTTCTTTGAACTGCTTTCGAGGTTTTTCAAGGTCTCCTTTAAACGCGCACCGGTTTCCTTGTCGTGAAGCAAAACGCCAATGGATGTTGAGGTGTCGCTGCTGATTGTTTTGAGTTCTGTAACAAGCACAGCAGTAGTATCGGCTATTTGCTTCAGTCGCAATGAAAACTCACGGATGGAATTAAATACCACCGTATCCGTAACGAGATCATTGGCCAGCGTTCCTTCTTTATTTAACTGTTCGCTGAAAGTGTTCAGGTTATTAAGCACGTGATGCCCTTTGGAAGTCATCTGCTGAACGGATCGCAACGCCTGATTCACGTTGTCGTACAGGGTATTATCGTTGAGTAACTTTCCTAGTGTTCCTTCTCCGGCTGCAGCTTTCTTGCTGATAGATTTGAAATCGGTAGTAATCGACAATAAATTCTTGTTACTCTCATGAAGGATCTTCAGCACTTCATCCTGCGATACTCCTTTATCGACCACCAACGTATCGCCTGGCACAACCTGGCTAAACGAATCGCTGCCGCCAAAGATCACTAATATCTTATTTCCGATGAGGCCATCGGTACTGATTTTTACTTTGGCATCCTTGCGGATATATTCCTGAGTTTTCACATCTACGTTCATCGTTACTTCTACTGCGGATCGACTATGGAAATGAATATCCTTCACCGTGCCAATTTTCACTCCGGAGAACCAGATGTTGTTTCCCACCTGCAATCCATTCACATCTTCAAAAAAAGCAACGATGGCTACCTTCTTGGTAAAGGTTTCGTGCAAACTACCAACCATCAGGATTCCGCTGACGAGAAAAATCAATCCGACAAAAACAAAAAGGCCAACGATAACGGCACGTCTGTTAGGAGATTCACGCATGGCTCTATGTAGTAAAATTATAATTGTAAAAACTTTTTATTTGTTCATCTTCGCTAGCAAACACACTTTCAAAACTTCCTACTTTTGAAAACCTTCCTTCCAATAACATTGCCACACGGTCGCCTGTATGTTTGGCACAAGTTAGGTCATGCGTGATCACCACCGAACTCGTATTGTATCGCTCCTGCACTTCGCGGATTAAATCGTTGATCTCACCACTGGTCACTGGATCCAATCCAGAAGTAGGTTCGTCATACAAAATAATTTCAGGCTTCAGAATTAACGTGCGTGCTATCCCGATTCTTTTTCGCTGTCCACCTGAAAGATCTGAGGGCATTTCATTGATTTTGCTGGCCAGCCCCACGGCATCTAATGCTTCTTTCACTTCGTGATCTACTTCAGCCTTGGTTAAGTTCTTCTTATTCATAGTTAACGGAAAGGCCAGGTTCTGATAGACATCCATGCTATCATACAAGGCGCTGCTCTGAAAAGAGAAGCCTACGCGCAAGCGCAATGCATCCAGCTCCCTTCCTTTGAGTTTATCTACCTGCCTGCCGAGAACTAAAACTTCTCCAGCATCCGGTTTGAGCAATCCAACAATGATCTTGATCAACACAGATTTTCCAGTTCCAGACTTACCTAACACGGCCACGTTTTCTCCCCGGTACAATGTAAAATCAACACCTTTTAATACTTCCAGTTCATCGAATGATTTCTCTAACCCGGTGATGGAGATCACGGATTCTTCCCGATTGATCTGATGTGAGCCTTCTTTTATCATCTTTAAAAATGCCTGAACCAATTCATGACCTGAACGATAACCATCTCTTCCAAAAAGATCAGAAACATGGAAACAATAACGGCTTTGTTGGCGGCCATGCCCACTCCTCGTGTTCCCTGGGTGGCATTGTATCCTTTATAACAACCAACCACTCCAATGGTAAATCCAAATACCACGGACTTGATTACCGAGGTATAGATATCCAAAAAGGAAACCGATGAGAATGCGTTTTGATAAAAGCTGATGATCCCCGTGGCTTCTTCAAAATGAACGTTGATGTAGGAACCATAGAGCCCTACACAAACACAATACAACGACAGTATCGGAATTGTAAGTGTAGTTGCTAAAACACGCGTAGTAACCAGGTATTTGAATGGATTAATGGCCGATACTTCCATCGCTTCGATCTGCTCAGTCACTTTCATGGAGCCAATCTCTGCACCGATGCTCGAACCTACTTTGCCGGCACAAATTAATGCCGTAACCAATGGCCCCAGGGCACGAATGATGGCGATGCCTATTAGTGATGGCAACCAGGAGGTGGCACCAAAGTCTTCCAGCGAAGGACGTGATTGCTTGGTGAACACGAGGCCGATGATAAAACCCGTTACAGTGATCAGCGACAGTGATTTGAGTCCGATCTCAAAACTTTGGTTAATGATTTCACGAACATGGAAAGGAGGCAAAAAGGCTTCCTTGAAGAAGCGCACAGTAAACGCAAAAGCATCTGATAACCCGGTAAGAAACGAATCGATCGTTCTGGTAAATAAATAGGGTCTGGAACCGGGCTTACTCATAATGAGTGTTTCAGCTGATTTTATCTATGCAAATATCCGCTTTTTCTTTCCGATATCTATATTCCATGAGGTGTAACCGTAAATTTAGAGATTAGTTTTTCTTTGATTGGTGATCACAATCATCGCAAAAAACTGATCTGGAACGTTGTATTTCTATCAGACTGTTAATGCTATTGTTTAAAATCATATACAGGATTATGTTACTCGATAAAAGCACGAATGATATTGGGAGTAGTCTGAAACGATAAAATCACTTCCTCCCATTCGAACTCACCGGCAACACCTCTTTATAGCTCACTAACTTAATCCCTCTTTGAATAATCGCTTCTTTTACTTTTTCGCTGGTGAACATGTTGGTAACATCCTGCCGCCCCTGGGCTACATCTTCATAACCGATGTGGAAGATTGCTTTGAGTTCGCTATCATCAATACCCGGATGTTCTACATAAACGTAGGTCTTCCCATCCTCCAGTTTATCCATCATGGCAATGAAACCAGTAATCCGTTCTTCGGTGGTCTTGCCATTAAAATCAAATCCAGTATAGCTAATGGAAGAACCTGTCCGGTCCAGATCCACAAAAGGAAGATGATACTCGTTTGAAATTTTCTCGCCCAACGCTTTCACTTCCGATGAAAATGCCGTGCTGCCCATGTGGCCCGATACGTGACTTAATCTGGGAATATATTTAACCGCCAATTCAATCTGTGCCCTCATCTCTTTCTCGATGTCAGCAATTTTATAGAGATGATCGGTAACCGCCTGACCGGGATAGTTTTTATTTTTGAAAAGCATCGGGTAAAAATAACCATCCGCATTTTTTAAACTTTGACAATCGGTCAATGGGCGCCACTTCACATTATCCCACTCGCTGGTGATGGCAAAGTGCAAGCCCACATCCACCCTTGGGTTTTGCGCCAACATCTTCACGGCCTCAGGAAACCAGGGTGATGGCACAATCACTTCGATAGACGTTTCAATACCCTGACGATAGGATTTGATCAGCGCCTGATCAGCAGAGTGTGAGAAGCCCATGTCATCGCCACGTACAATCAACCGTGGGGCATTGGCACGTTCTACTTTCTGCACGGCTTTAAACTCCTGGCTGGCTGTAGGATGAAATGAATTGATGAAGGCAATGGTGGTGTGTGGATCGTCATACGTAACCCGAATCGTTTCGGTATGCGGACTTTCGATATAACGCAAGGTCATCTCTATAGTATGCTTATCCACCCAGCGATAACTGGCTGTGGTTTTAAAGGGGGCAAGACCTGTACGGTTAGCGCGCGCCCGGGCAACGAGGTAAGGCCCGTACTTGGTGGTGGAACTCTTCACCCACTGCCCTGATCCAAAATCAATCTGATGTTTGAGTGAGTCGGTGTTTAATGTTAAACGCGCAACGCCATTGGTAAAATTAAGACTAAAGCTTTCTAACCTTCGATCATTCGATATGATCGCGAAGGGCTTACCTGAAATATTCGCTTCAAGAGTTGTTGTGGATTGATTTACGGGCAACGGCAAAGCAAGTGAAGCCAATCGGCTTTTTAATTCTTTATATGTTTTTGCGTTAGCCGATAACTTGTTATCCTGAAAAGCAGGTAAGAGGTATTTCCAAACCAGGTTGAGTTCCTTTTGCATGTCCGAAGTCTCGGCTGTAATAGCAATCACTACATCCTGATCGGGTAGCACCAGAATGTATTGTCCAAATGCGCCATCACCTCGATAGGAATGATTTCTGCTCCGCCACATCTGATAGCCATACCCTTGCAACCAATCGCTCGAATCTTTTACCGCCTGTGGGGCCATGGGGTTTTGCATGATCTTCATGGTAGAGGCTTCTTCTACCCAGGAGGCTGGAAGTACTTGTTTACCATTCCACATTCCTTTTTGAAGAAACAACTGACCGAACTTGGCCATGTCTTCGGTTTTCACACGTAAGCCCCAACCCCCTACGTTGATGCCTTGTCCATCTACTTCCCAATCAATACCTTCAATACCAAGCTGATTGAATAGTCGGGGCTTTAGATAATCAATCACCTTTACACAGGTCACTTTTTGAACGATGGCGCTAAGCATATAGGTAGCAGCAGAGTTATAGAGAAACTTAGTGCCAGGTTCATTCACGATAGGAACGGCCAGAAAGGATCGCACCCAATTTTCGGTGGTGGCTATGCCCGATGGTTCAGGCTGCATGCCCACACTCATACTGAGCAAATGCTTCACCCGCAACGCTTCGAGGTTGGGCGAAATGGTAGAAGGTGTTAGTTCAGGAAAGAACGAAATGACTTTGTCTTCAACAGAAAGCTTCTTTTCTGCAACAGCAAAACCAACAGCGGTCGCAGTAAAACTTTTACTTACAGAATACATCGTGTGCTTTAAGTCGGCAGCATAGGGATTCCACCATCCTTCAACCACTACCTTACCATGGCGGACGATCATGATGCTATGAAATTCATGATTGCTCTTGGAGGCAGCATCTAAAAAATTAATGATGTTTTGTGACGAAACCCCTTCGGCTTCGGGAGTGCTGCGTAGCAATGAAGTAGATTGTGAAAATAGTACAACCGAAACGAACAGTAAAAGAATGGTAACTTTTATATGCTTCATGAGTTTATTACATCGATAGTAATTCAAATACTTATCAAAAATAAAGATAATGAGACTTTGCCATTTTGAATGAACTATTTTTCTGGTTGGAAAAATTATGTGCAACAAGAAGGCCGATCAAAAAAAAATAATACTTTAGGACGATGAAATGGATTCACCTTCTCTATGTCGTGATGATCACCACCACGATGTTCAACTGCGGCAACCAGCAGCAGGCTAATATCAACAACGAAACGAGCAATACACTTAAACGCAAAAAGGATTTCGCAATAGAAAAAGCGCCTGCCCCACTCTTTCGCGATCCAGTATTTGATGGCGCTGCCGACCCCACCGTAATCTGGAATGATCAAACCAACGAATGGATGATCTTCTATACCCAGCGCAGGGCAAGTCTTGAATTACCCGGTGTGGCTTATTGTTATGGCACAGCCATTGGCATCGCTGCTTCCGCAGATCAGGGAAAGACCTGGTACTATAAAGGCACCTCCAACTTGCCGCAACCCGATGAAGGGCATAACACATTCTGGGCTCCACAGGTATTTCAAAATCCCAACGACAATACCTATCACATGATCGTCACCTACATCCGGGGCATTCATGAAAACTGGGAGGGCGATCGTCAGATTTTTCATTATGTGAGCAGCGATCTTGAAAACTGGAAGTCATTAAAAGCCACCGGCCTTACGGGATGCATCGATGCCTCCGCTTATCTGCTGCCCGATGGAACCTGGAAGATGTGGTTCAAGAATGAATCGAAAGGTTCCGTTACATACGCGGCCACCAGCCCCGATCTTGAACACTGGACTTTTGGCGAAACGGCAGAAATAAACAATCGACACCACGAAGCGCCTATTGTATTTTATTGGATCGATGCCTATTGGATGATTACCGATCCTACCTATGAGAGTTATACCGGGCTGGATGTATTTCGATCTGATGATGCTACACACTGGACTTACCATGCAACAATACTCGATCAACCCGGCATTCGCCCCGATGATATTGATCAAGGCCGCCATGCGGATGTTAACGTAGTGGATGGCAAAGCGTACCTATTTTATTTCACACATCCCGGCAGAATCTATCCGGATAATAAGAATGAAGACCCTGATCAAAGTCGCTGGCGATACAGACGCTCTTCCTTGCAAGTAGCAGAATTGGAACTGTTAAACGGAAAAGTAATCTGTGATCGAAATAAATACGCACTATATAAGCCGGATAGTGAATTGAAAATTCCGGAATAACGCTCTACAACCAGGGATTGCCACACAGCCCGAAACACGGAGTTTATTTCTCAATCAATCATGGCACCATGGGTAGTTATGCCATCATCCTTTCTTTGGCGTCCTCTTTGCTACCTTAATCGTATATATCGTTAAAAACAATGCTTATGAAAACTCGAAGAGTAGTTAGAACACTGATGCTGGTTCTGCTGATGGCAGGATGGACAGCCGTGAATGCTCAGGAAAGTCGTGAGGAAGTACCGGGCGATCATTTCAGCCTGGAAGGCGCGTTGGAACTATTCAAGAAGTCAGCCTCTCCGGAAGAATTTGAACAGCTGCTCAACTCACCCAAATCGGAAGTAAACAACCTCGACCTGAATGGCGATGGTGATATCGACTACATCCGGGTGATCGACCGCAACGAGGGCAATGTGCATGCCTTCATTCTCCAAGCCGTAATCTCAGATAACGAAAGTCAGGATATTGCTGTGATTGAACTGGAAAAGTTATCCGATGGAAAAGCGGTATTACAAATTACAGGTGATGCCGATATCTATGGTATTGAAACCATCATTGAGCCTACGGAAGAAGTAAGGGTGAATGCAGGCACCAGTATATCACGCGTGTATGTTAATGTATGGACCTGGCCTTCGGTGCAGTATGTATATAATCCTTATTATGATGGATGGAGCTCTCCCTGGAACTGGAGTTATCGACCAATCTGGTGGAATCCTTGGAGACCCATCGCTTATTCTTACTACTATCCAAGATGGCAATCCTATCGCCCTTATTATTCGGTATGTTACACACACCGCGTGCATTATGCACAACAGTTGTACAGACCATATCGGAATACATCCGTGATTGTTTATAACCGTCATCACCAACAGATTTCGAGCTACCGATCATCTCGTCAGTATTCGGATATGAGCCGTGGCCGGGATAGCGACCATCAGCGTGGTAGTAGTTATCAAAACGATGATCGAAGCCGTGGCCAATCACGATCAACCACCAATGGCTCGATTCAATCGGGTGATCAAAACAATCGCGGAAGATCACAATCAACACGCAGCGATTCATACTCGAATAGAAAGCGATCTGCTACTGAGGAAGGCCGTACCACCAATGGAAGGATTCGTAATTCAAGTGGCACTCAAAGACAGGATGGAGAAAGAAGATCGGGGTATTCCAATACAGAAACGCCTCAACGGAATGAATCTTCTGGAAATCGTTCTGACACAGACCAAAATCGTTGGCAGAATAACAGCGGCAATCAAAGACAGAATTCAGATCGAAGTCAGGGTTTTGGTAATTCGAATGGTGGCGCTCGCCAAAGGGAAAGTAATTCAACTTACGAATCCCGTGGAGCCCAACAACGATCTGCTGTTCATACCGGACGAAGTGAATCATCAGGTCATAGTGGCGGTGCACAACGGTCAGGATCAAATGGAAGTAAATCTGGTGGACAAAAAAGAGGAAGGGATTAATCCCTTCCTCTCTTTTTTATGGTCTCTGCATGGTTGGGCTTATATTGGAAATCTGAAATTACGCAGAGCAGGTAACAGGGTTTCTTTTCTTACAAAAATCTATTTACCAAAAGTAAAAACATGTTTGCCACTTACAGATTGTATTCTGCCAGGTCCAATGGTGTTTTTGTTCCATACCAATTCAAGCTTTAAAGTCTTATCCGTTATTTCCTGAATGGTAGCTACAACTCCATCATTGCGCAAGATAGCTGTAGCCTCGGTGGTTGGAAACGTCCATGTGCCACTAGCAGGCCACACGCCACCTCCTTGCAGAGAGCTAAATGCCGTGTTGGTGAAAGTAAGGGCAAGGTCACTATACAGAGCTGTATTATCAGTCCCATCTACAGTAACGGTAGACACTTTCCAGTTTGAAGCGGTTAGCTTCGCTCTTACAACATCGACAGATGCTATGGGATCCTCTGAACTATCGCAACTGGAAAGCATGCTAGCTGCGATCAACAGCGTTACCAACGATGCGGTAACACTTACTATACGGATATAATTACTTTTCATATTCAGTTTATTATAGTTTAAAGTACCTCCTGGCTTACTCGGCCAGGAGGACGTTTTAATTAATTCTTAATTACTTTAATCTGATGGATTTTATTACCTACTGTTAACTTGAGCAAATAGACTCCGTTAGTAACATGCTGAACGTTCGCACGGTGAACGTCTCCATTCTTCTCAAAAACGATCATGTTTGCACGACCGGTGAGATCAAAAAGTTGAGTATTTGTTAACTCACCTTCGATACCACGCAATTCAAGGTAATTTCCTGCTGGATTTGGATAAACACTTACCTGTTTAAATGAAGTTGGGATATCCCCCGTAACAACAAGCGCAGTCTCGTCACAGAATTCACTGACACAGTCGTCAACCGTCACTTTCACTTTGTAAAGACCTTTAGATGTTGCAGCCAATGTCGCATTGGTTGCATTAGTTAATGCGGCACCATTCAAATACCATTGATTACCAACCGTAGCACTCGATGTCAGCGTCACTGTTTCAGTATCGCCACCACTGATGGTGATCACAGGCTTTGCTGGCTTGATACAAAAACTATTTTCTACGGAAGTAGCGGCATTAAACGATGCGTTACCAGCCTGACTTGCGGTAATGGATGCACGTCCTGCTTTTACGATCGTTACCTGACTGCCAGCGATCGTTATCTTATCTGATTTGGTTGAATAGGTCACCGCCAAACTTGAACTTACCGTTGCTGTTAATGCAAAGGAAGCATTTCCAACTGTTTTGTCTGTGATAGCCGGAAAGGTGATCTGTTGATCCACCGTAACACCAGCAAGCTTTATGTCATCAAACAAATAAGTGAAATTGGCTCCACCATCTCCTGCTGTTCCCAGATCAA
This sequence comes from Bacteroidota bacterium, assembly GCA_947470895.1. Lineage (GTDB taxonomy): Bacteria > Bacteroidota > Bacteroidia > Cytophagales > Cyclobacteriaceae > ELB16-189. The sequence goes on along the minus strand of CANIVF010000097.1, from coordinate 269 downwards.
AAATCAGTATGATTTTCTGATACTGATTGGCGGTGTTAATAGCACTGTAATCAAATGTTAGTTCTTCCCATGCGTTAGCTACTGTGCCCGTGGCTTCTTTTTCATAGTTCTTCGCAGGATCTGTCTGATTCTCCACTTTCAATAAAAGCTTTGCTCCTACTTTAGGCATAAACACTTTCACTTTGAATGTTTTATTGGTCGAAAAATCAATCGGTGATGCCAGCGCAACAAGGCTTCCTGCATATACGGCTCCTGTATTCTTGACCATT
>CANIVF010000096.1 GCA_947470895.1 Bacteroidota bacterium | reverse complement strand
GCCGAAGAGATTGCTCCGATCCTTTCTACTTATGGAAAGCTCGATTTATTTGTGAGCGGCGCGCAGGCCGATATTAAATTATCGATGCCAGTAAAGTATAAATCAAAAGGACTTAGTTTTTTCTTTGGCAAGAAAGGCGGCATTGATTTCCTCAAGACATTCAAGAACAACAGTTCTAAACGAGTGATGCGCGAGATCAAAGAATTTCCTGTTGAAAAGTATGACCTGGTGATCAACGACTTTGAAGCGATCACGGCATGGGCGTGTCATAAGCGCGATGTTCCGTGCATAGCACTTAGTCATCAATATGCTTTATTATCACCCAAAGTGCCTAAGCCTAAACACTTTGACCCCATTGGCACCTGGTTTTTGAATAATTACGCACCGGTAAGCGAGGGCGTGGGATTTCATTTTGCATCGTACGATGAAAATATTTTCACCCCGGTAATCCGCGAGCGCATTCGTAAGACAGAAGCTACTGATCGGGGACATTACACGGTTTATCTACCTGCGTATGATGACAAGAAGCTGGTAAAACTGTTCTTGAAATTTTCTGGGATCCAGTGGCACATTTTTTCAAGACACATCACGAAACCTTATCACATCGGAAAGATTTCGGTTTTCCCGGTAGCTAATGAAGCATTCACGTTGAGCATGGCATCTTCGCACGGTGTATTATGTGGTGCGGGATTTGAAACACCAGCGGAAGCTCTTTATCTAAGAAAAAAATTGCTGGTCGTGCCCATGAAAAATCAGCACGAGCAGCATTTCAATGCAGCATCGCTGAAACAATTGGGTGTGCCAGCTATAAAGAAGGTGAGCAAAAAGAACCTTGAAAAAATTGAGGAATGGCTTGAAACCGAAAATCGTGTTGAAGTACATTATGAGGAAACCGCGCGTCCTTCTATTGAGCGTGCTCTAAATCTTTATAGTAAGCGGAAGTAATGCATACCAACTACTTTTTCTTTTCCTTTTTGTGCTTGATCACTTTTGCTTCTACATGAAATACAACCTCTTCTCCTAAATTCTTGATCAGGTCTCCAATCCGTTCCATTCTGCGTGTGATGGAGAACAAGCGAAGGATTAATTTAATATCATCCGGATTTTCTTTGATGAGATCGGTAGCGACATTGATTGCATTTTTGCCATGTTCATTAAGATCAACATCTTTTTTCATGGTCTTGCGGGCAAGTTCTGTATCGTTGTCTTTCACGGCCTTGCTCATGTCGTTGAGCATTTCAATGGCGGTGTCGAACATGGCTTCAAGGCTAAACCTATCAGCTAAGCTTTTTTCTTTTTTATGAAGGTTGGCGGCAAAGAATTTTGCCAACGCATTCGCATTATCTCCAATACGCTCCAGGTCATTTCCTATTTTGAGCGAAGCCAACACTAATCGCAAATCAGTGGCCACCGGATTGTACAGGGCTAGTATGTTTTCACAATCCTTGTCGATGGAAAGTTCCAACGCGTTAACTCTTTTCTCAGCTGCGAGAACTTCTTCTGCTGCATCAACATCTAATTTCACCAGAGCTTTCCGGCACTTCGTTAATTGCGAAGTTACCAGGTCCATCATTTCAAGAAGGTTATCCTTAAGCGCGTGTAATTCGGGTTCTAAACTTACCATGATATTCTTTAAGCGAATGTTTTAATAATTCAAAATTAACCAAACCTGCCGGTTATGTAGTTTTCAGTTTGTTTATTCTTAGGATTGGTAAACAAATCCTTGGTCTTTTCATATTCAATCAGTTCGCCCAGGTAAAAGAATGCGGTCTTATCGCTAACGCGGGCTGCCTGATGCATATTATGCGTTACAATGACGATGGTATAACTCTCCTTAAGTTCAGCAATCAGCTCTTCAATTTTTGCTGTTGAAATAGGATCCAGCGCGGAAGCAGGTTCATCCATTAAAATAATGGAAGGTTTAACGGCCAGTGTTCTGGCAATGCATAACCGCTGTTGCTGCCCTCCTGATAGAGACAAGGCAGGCTTGTGAAGAATATCTTTTACTTCATTCCAGAGGGCCGCCTGTTTTAAGGATTTCTCAACGCGTTCTTCAATGGCCTTCTTACTTTTTTCACCTCTTATCTTAAGACCATACGCGACATTTTCAAAAATAGATTTTGGAAAGGGATTGGGCTTCTGAAAAACCATTCCTACTTCTTGCCTGAGTTCTTCAACGCGAACATTTTTTTTGTAGATTTCTTTACCATCAATTAGTATCTCGCCTTCTTTTCGGAAGCCATCGATATAGTCATTCATCCGGTTAAACGTGCGAAGAAAGGTCGACTTGCCGCACCCCGAAGGCCCGATGAATGCCGTGACCGTATTTTCCTTCATATCCATGTTAATATCTTTCAGTACATGGTTAGTACCATAAAAAATATCGACATGATGTGCTTCAATTATTTTCATTAGCCTTTTTGTTCTATTCGTTTAGTATGATAAAATCACTTATGATTTTATCATTTACCAATTTACTTTTTTCTGCCATTTGTTCCTCAGGTAAATGGCTATGCCATTCATCGCAAAGGTGATCACTAAAAGAATGATAATAGCCGCTGCACCGTTCACCAAAAATTCATGTTGCGGTCTTGATACCCAGTTAAAGATTTGCATCGGCATTACGGTAAATTCATCCATCGGGCTGGTGGCAACGAATGGTACGTAAGCGAGTGCTCCAATCACAATCAACGGTGCGGTTTCTCCAACAGCACGTGATAACGCCAGAATAATTCCGGTAAGTACGCCACCTGATGCTGCCGGTAGTATTTGTAACCAGATCGTTTGCCATTTAGTAGCGCCCATACCGTAGGATGCTTCCCGCAAGGAATTGGGAACAGCTTTTAACGCTTCACGGGTGGCCACAATAATGATGGGAAGAATGAGAAGCGATAACGTAAAAGCGCCAGCCAGCAGACTTCCTCCCAGGTGAAGAACACGACCAAAAATTTCAAGACCTAAAAGACCATATAAAATAGAGGGCACTCCGGCAAGGTTAGCAATATTCACTTCAACAAAGGAGGCAAGCCGATTCTTCTTTCCGTATTCCTGCAAATAAATACCGGCAGCTACTCCTAGTGGTATTGCAATGATGGACGTTAATCCTAAGATCCACGCTGTACCCGTCCAGGCTGTGAGTATACCTGCTTTCTCCGCTCTTCTTGATGGGAGATTCGTTAAGAAATCCCAATCAATGCGATGAAAGCCGTCAATCAATATGTCGCCAATGAATAGCGCGAGCAGAGCAAGCCCCAGAAAGGTGCAAAAGATACCAGCATATTTAAATGCCGTATCAATAATTCTGTTGATGGAAAGATTACTCATATTTCTCCTGGTATTTTTTCTTGATCCAATAACTGAATTGATTGAGCGCAAAGGTGAATACAAATAGCGTCATGCCAGCCGCAAAAATAGTTCGATACTCCACGGAGCCATGCTGAACATCACCCAGGCTAACCTGAACAATATAGGCTGTAATCGTTTCAACGGAATCACGCGGATCAAGGGTTAGTACTGGCTGCTGGCCAGCGGCAATGGCAACTACCATTGTTTCTCCTAATGCGCGCGCCACTGCGAGTATTACTGAAACTACTATTCCGGAAGATGCCGCAGGAACGGCCACACGAAACGCAGTTTGAAAGCGGGTTGCCCCCATACCATAAGAAGCTTCCCGCAATGATTTTGGCAATGCAAAGAGCGCATCTTCACTCAAGGAAGACACCAGCGGAATGATCATAATGCCCATCACCAGCCCGGCTGAAAGCGCATTGAAACTTCCTAACCCGGGTATAATGGTTTGTAGAAAAGGTGTGACAACGGTAAGTGCGAAGAAACCATAAACTACTGTTGGAACGGCCGCTAAAAGTTCCAACGCTGGTTTCACATTCCTGCGAAAACTTTTGGGGGCATACTCACTGAGATAAATCGCAATGGTTATACCAATGGGCACAGCGGTAACGACAGCAATAAATGTCGTTAGAAATGTACCTGAAAGAAGGGGGAGAATTCCATAATGCTTTTGCGTGAAAAGAGGTGTCCATTCCTTATCCGTAAGGAAATCGAATAGAGACACGTCACTGAAAAAACTTAGTGATTCCGAGAGCAACACCCAGATGATTCCTACCGTAGTTAATATCGTAGTAAATCCGCAGAAGGCTAAAACACCTTCAATAATACGTTCCTTCTTTTTTCTAGAAATCATGGATGGATGAGAAATAATGGGCCAATGCCCATTATTTCATTTTAAGAATTACTGCTTCGTTGCAAACTCATTGAACGAAGTAAGTCCCTTTTGATATTCCTCATCGGGAAGTGGAATATAACCCACATCGGTAACTAAAGCTGAGGCATTTTTAAGATAGAACGTTACAAAGGCAGTGACTTCTGGTTTCTTTGCTGCCGCATCGGTCACATAAATGAAAACGGGTCTTGATAGAGGAGCATAGGTGCCACTCTTTACGGTTTCAAAAGAAGGTAACACAGGTCCGGTTCCATTATCCACACCGACCAATTTCAGCTTGTCTTTATTTTCTTCATAATAGGCAAGTCCGAAGAAACCAATGGCACTTTTATCACCCTGAATTCCTTGCACCAATACATTATCATCTTCGCTGGCGGTGTAATCTCCACGGCTTGAACCACTCTTACCTACGATTACTTCAGTGAAATAATCATACGTGCCTGATGCCACACCGGGTCCATATAAATGAAATTCTTCGTCAGGCCATCCGTTTCTGATTTGGCTCCATTTCTTTACCGTGCCCTGGGCAGCCGGTTCCCATATTTTTTTCAATTCTTCAACTGTAAAATGGTCCACCCAGGTGTTTTCTTTATTAACCAAAACGGCAAGACCATCAAAAGCCACTTTTACTTCATGGTATTTAAGATTGTTTGCGCTACAATCGGCTGCCTCACTTTCTTTGATAGGTCTGGATGCGTTATTGATATCGGTTTCACCGCGACCGAATTTCTTAAAACCGCCACCGGTTCCTGAAACGCCCACGGTAACCTTTACATTCGGTTGTCCGATTCTGAATTCTTCAGCAATAGCCTCCGTGATAGGATAAACAGTACTAGAACCGTCTATCTTTATTTCTCCTGTCATTGATTTCGAATCATCGGTTGATGATTTAGGTCCACATGATGCAACAATTAAGAAACCCAAAATGGGTGCGATCATGTTCAGTTTAAAGCTCATACTATTGTAGTTTAAAAGTTGTGCAAAATTACTTTAGTGCCTAACCACAGGGCTTATTCCAATATTATGTTTATGTTAATTCATTAACATGGGCGTAATCATAAAGTAACATTTGTAAGAGAATTGATTTGGATAGCCAATGTTCGTTTCTGTGACCCTAAGCGCCTTTTTTTCTTGTTTTTACGCCCATTTAATCCAATGTTAAGAAATCGTTAACTCCCTGGTTCGTTGTGCGGGCAGCATCCCATGATGATTTACAGGCCATCTGTTTATATAGTTTTGCGGCCAGTAAAACCTATTTAACGGATGAAAAACACGTATTACCAAGTAGTATTATTCTTCTTATTCATCAGTACCCTTTCTTTAACAGCCGTTGCTCAGGATACGTTGAAGATCCGGCAGAAAGTTCAGGAAGAAAAGGCTCCAGAGAAGTTAGAAGAAAAACCAAAGAAATGGTATGAGTCGATGAAAATTTCGGGGTATGCCCAGGTACGGTATAACCGTTTATTGGAGACAAACCCTGATCTGGGATGTGAACAATGTGATAAATCGATCGGTAATAATGGTGGCGTATTTATACGAAGAGCGCGAATTATATTTAGCGGAAAATTAAATGATAGAATTTACTACTATGTCCAACCAGACTTTGCTTCTGCGGTAACGCCAGGTGGTCAGAATTTCTTGCAAATCAGGGATTTCTACTTCGATGTATTTTTGGATAAAAAAGAAGTCTATAGATTTCGAATCGGCCAAAGCAAGGTTCCATTTGGCTATGACAATTTGCAGTCCAGTTCAAGAAGATTAAACCTTGACCGTAGTGATGCCATTAACAGTGCAGCACCCAATGAACGAGACTTGGGGGTATTCTTCTATTTTACTCCGGAAGCAGTTCAAAAAAGATTTAAGAAAGTGTATACTTCTGTGTTGAAAGGAACGGGAGACTATGGCCTATTTGGTTTTGGAGTTTATAATGGTCAGTCTGCCAACGTTGCAGAGTTCAACAACAGCCTTCATGTAATTGCCCGAGGTGCGTATCCCTTTGAAATAGGAAACCAGAATGTTGAAGTTGCCCTGCAGGGCTATACAGGCAAGTTTGTTATATATAAAGGAAAAGCAAGTTCGATAGGACAAGAGTTTACCGATCAGCGTGCGGCAGCAAGTTTTACGCTTTTTCCCCAACCTTTTGGTCTTCAGGCAGAGTATAGCGTGGGTGAAGGACCACGATTTAATCCTGCTACTTCTGCGATTGAGTTGAAATCACTGAAAGGTGGTTATGTGATGATGAACTATGCGTTCATCAAAGGCAAGCAAAGTATTATCCCCTTCGCCAGGTATCAGTACTATGATGGCGGAAAAAAGCATGAGGATGATGCACGTAGTTACACGGTGTATGAAACTGAATTCGGAATTGAATGGCAGCCCGTGCCAAGTTTTGAGTTTACAGCCGCATACAATATCTCCGATAGAAGGTATGAAGATTTAACAAAGCCCATTAACCATCAAGCCGGAAATTTTTTGAGACTACAAGCTCAGGTCAATTTTTAAAAAGAGAAGTTAATAACTACTGCTTTCCAGGCATAAAGATTGGCGGACAATGAGATTTATCATTTGTACGCTTCGTCTTTTACGTAGTAACACTAAAAGCATAAGTTAGAAGTTGTTGGTATCACCAACTGTTTTGAATGCGATAACAATGAGTAGACATCGGCACTCGGGCGTTTGATGCGCTCTTTCGTTTTCGGATCGCAGGCATATAAACCAAAGCAATACGAAGGGCCAAGATTCCATTCAAAATTATCCCAGGTGCTCCAGTGGTAATAGCCGCGAATGTCAATTCCTTTTTCGATACGATCATGAATGATGCTCAGGTAATCGTGAATTGATTTTATCCTCTGATTGTCATCGTTAGTACTTATTCCATTTTCTGTGATGATGATGGGTTTGCGAAACCTTTTCCAATACCGATCAATGCAGATTCCTAATCCTTCGGGATAGTATTCCCACATGTCGTCATGCGGTTTACTTTTTTTAATAATCTTTTCAGGAGTGTTTAAAAACGTAACGGGCATGGGATCATAGCCAATGCGTGAATAATAACTCAATCCAAAAAAATCGCAGCTTTCAAACCATCCCGGAATAAAATGCATGTACCACCAATCAGTAATTTTAGAAGGTAAAATGCCCAATAGATTATCTCCTTCAAGGATGGAAGCATTATGTGAAATGCCTACTGGCTTTCCGGGCGAGAGGGTATTCAGCATTTCATAGGCCCTCTGATGGGCGAGGCTGATATTATTCAATACGCGCCACGCATAAATGGGATTTGTTTTCTGCGGAGGAAATAATCCTGCCAATGAACTGAGACTGATATAAAGATTGGGTTCATTAAATGTATTCCACAACGTAACGAATTCACTGAATTCATGAATTACTTTTTTCACATAATCCAACCACCAATTAACACTCTGCTTATTGGCCCAGCCACCTTCTTGACTAAACCAAACTGGATTTGCAAAATGATGTAATACGAGCATGATGTCGACACCTTTCTCTTTTAGCCGTATCAGTAAGTTTCGATAATAGTTTACGGCATCATCATCAAGCGAAGCAAACGGAGCCCGTTGCAACCGACTCCACATAAAACTCATGCGATAGTTGGGAGCCAATGATGAAATAATTTCTACATCCTTTCCCCAATGTAATTCATGATCGGTCGTTCTGGTAAAAATGGAATTGTCGCGAGAAATAAATCCTTGCCAGTCGTGGTCAACCGCGGTTTCAATTTGCACGGCCGATGTGCTGGTGCCAAAGCGAAAATGGCTGGGAAAGTTAAGAGTCATGGAAGAGTGAAAAGTAAAGTGCAACTAACGATTATTAAGCTGATACAAAAGTAAGCGTTGAAGGTAATCCTGTTTGGTCTTTGTTGAAGAATTCATCATAGGTAAGCATAGAAGGGTAAGACATTCTCTCCTATATGAATGGAATGTTAAGAATATGTAAAGAGAGATCTCAAAATTTAAAAATAACGTCACATCCTTTTTTTGTTGTTAGAAGTTACAATCATCATGTTTATAGGATGAGCAGACCTGAGTTGATTGTATTTGATCTGGTAGGAACTACTGTGAATGACAATAAGAATGTGTACCGCGTTCTGTACCGCCTGTTCAAGAAAATCCGCATCCGTATAAGTTTGGAAAGTGTTAATAACGTAATAGGGATTCCCAAGCGGGAAGCCATTAAATCGCTGCTTCAACACTATCATTATCCGTACATCAGTGAAATGCTGGTGCTTGAAATGTATCATCACTTTGTCTTGAAGATGAAAGAGTTTTACTTGAAGAATCCATCCGTCCGTGAAAAGGACAGCATCAGTGATCTGTTCAAAATTTGTAAACAGTACGGAATTAAGGTAGTGGTCGAAACAGAATTTGATCGCAGCATAGCGGTTTCTTTGTTAAAGCGCATGGGGTGGGATGAAAATGCATTTATTGATGCGATCATTACCAATGACGAAGCGGTAAAGAATAGGCCTCAGCCGGACATGATCTATCGAGCCATGGAATTGACAGGAATTACCGATGTTGAGCATGTGGCCAAAGTTGGTGACACGATATTTGATTTGCAGGAGGGAACTTCAGCCGGATGCGGTTGGGTGATAGGAGTAACCTCAGATGTGCACACACGTGAACAACTAAAAAGAGGACCGCACACTCACCTCATTGATCAACTTTCTGAGTTGAAACCGATATTTAATCTGTAGTCAAACAATGGCATAGGAAAGAATCTGTTTGGACGAAGTGGATGGGATTAGTCCTTTTTCTCCTTCGTAAAATCCGCAATCATGCTGTTGAAGATCGACAGGATCAAACTGAAACCCAATGCCCACCAGAATCCGTCAATTTCAAAACCAGGAACGAAGTAATCGACCAGTAAAATAATACCGGCATTGATTACTAAAAGAAAAAGACCTAATGATATAATGGTGATGGGAATGGTGAATATGATCAGGATCGGTTTTACAATAACATTGGCGATTGACAACACAAGGGCTACCAGTAGTGCATACCCATAATGTTCCACATGCACTCCGCCCTGAAGCAGGTATCCGGTGAGTAATACAGCCAATCCACTTAAGAGAAATCGTACCAGTCCGTTCATAAGAATTTAGTTAAGAAGATCAACTCCATATTTTAATGACCAAGTTTGTCAAAATTAATCATATATACGAATGGATTAGTGCTGCGTTGGCCTTGGGACAATCACAAATAAATAGAAAATGATCAATAGAGTGGTTACACCAGAGAATAAGAAGGTGGCCGCGGCTCCAAATGAAAACCAAATCCAACCCGCCAGGGCACTCGCTAACATGGCGCAAACACTTTGAAAACCCGTGTAGGTACCAATTGCAGTTGCTGTATCTTTTTTATCAGTGATATTGCTGATCCATGCTTTTGCAATACTTTCCGTAGCTGCGGCATATAATCCGTAAAGGAAAAACAAAATGAAGAAGAGATAGAGTTGATTTGTCATCGCCATTCCGGTATACACGATGGCAAATAGAAAAAGACCGATGATGAATGTTTTCTTAAATCCGATCTTATCGCTGAGTCTGCCAATGGGATATGCAGCCAGTGCGTAGATCAGGTTATAAAAAATATATACGCCAATTACGGAAGCATCATCCAGGGTCGCGTCTTTTACTTTCAACAGAAGAAACACATCCGAACTGTTGATGCACGTAAACGCAAGCAAGCCAATAACAAGTTTCTTATAGGACTGCGGGCTTTCCTTCCAGTATTGAGCGAAAGAAAAAAGGGGGGCAGATTTTAAAATGAATCTTATTTTGATTTTTCTTCCCCTCATGAATAAGAAAAGTAAAACTTATAGCAATCACACCTGGAATAAAAGCGATGTAAAACAACATCGCGTAATTTCCCGGATGGAAATAGAGATAAATCAGCGCTACGCTTGGTCCGAGCACAGCACCCAAGGTATCCATGGCACGATGAAGACCAAAGATCCGACCCTTTGTTTGCGGTGTGGCCTCATCGGATAACATGGCATCGCGTGCACCGGTGCGTAACCCTTTGCCAATACGATCAGTAGTTCTGGAGAAAAATATCCAAAGCGGATAAATGAATACGGCCATCATCGGTTTGGAGATGGCGCTTAATAAATAGCCAAGGCGTACAAAAGGAAGACGCTTGCCGCTAACATCGGAGAGTTTGCCAAAATAACTTTTGCTGAGTCCTGCGGTAGCTTCTGCAACACCTTCCAGGATGCCGATCAATAAAATTGAAAATCCGATTTCTTTTAAGTACACCGGCATTACAGGATATAACATTTCGCTGGCGATATCCGTGAAGAGGCTTACCAGAGATAATATCCAGACAGTGCGGGTAATGATTTTCATGTTTCTAAAATCATTCGATGTAACAGCTCAAAAGTAAATAGGTAATGCATTCAAAATTTCAAATAGCGGATATTTATGTAAGAAAGTGGGTAAATTTATTTTTTGTAATAAAAGATGTCGCTGCAAAAAAACCATTCTTAACTTCGCAGCATGTATGCCATCGTAGATATTGAAACCACCGGAGGTTATGCGGATAGTCACCGTATCACGGAGATTGCAATCTATCATTATGACGGCATTCAGATCACGGATGAATTTCATTCGCTGATCAATCCGGGTCGCAAAATCCCTCAATTCATCACGGGTCTCACAGGTATCACCTCCGAAATGGTGAGCGAAGCACCTGCCTTTGAAGATCTTGCCAAAGAAATTCATGACTGGCTTAAGGATCGTGTGTTTGTTGCCCACAACGCTCATTTCGATTATAGTTTTCTGAAGAAAGAGTTTGAAGATGCTGGTATTATATGGAACACAAAAAAATTATGTACTGTACGATTAAGCAGAAAAATTATTCCGGGATTAAGTTCCTATAGTTTGGGCAGGCTTGCCGAAAGCCTGGGCATAAAGATATCGGATCGGCACAGGGCGGGAGGCGATGCGCAGGCCACGGCAAAGATTTTTGATATGCTCATCAAGCGTGATAGTGCGGGAGTAATTGTAAAAGCGCTGAAAAGAAATTCGGGTGAAACGCTGCTTCCTCCCAATCTTCCCAAAGAAGAATTTGACAAGCTTCCTGCCAAGGCCGGTGTCTATTATTTTCATGATGCGCGCGGCAATGTGATTTATGTTGGCAAAGCCATCGACATCAAAAAAAGAATTGCGGGCCATTTTACGGGTGAAGCCCGTGAGTGGAACCGCTCGAATATCCGCAACGAAATTCATAGCATCAGTTTTGAGCTTACCGGCAATGAATTGATTGCACTCATTCTCGAATCGCAAGAGATAAGAAGAATCTGGCCGAAGTATAATCTTGCACAGAAATATAAAGTAGAGGAGTGGGGCATCTATGACTACGAAGACCGCAATGGCTACTTACGATTTGCCGTGAACGTAGTCAGCCGTAATACAAAACCACTGATCACCTTTTCATCAAAAGGCGATGCGTGGAGTTTTATGTGGGAGAAGGTGAAAGATTTTGATCTTTGTCCTAAGCTGAGTGGATTGCAAGTGGCGAAAGGCTTGTGCTTTAGCCATCAAACCGGCTCATGCAAAGGGGCTTGCCAGGGCGTAGAAAAAGTAAAGAAGTATAACAAGCGCGTGCAACAAGCTATTGATACCTTCTTTGAAGCTGGCCAAACCGTGGCGATTGTTGGTAAAGGAAGAAGGCCCGAAGAAAAATCAGTGGTGCTGGTAGAGAATGGTAATTACCTCGGCTTCGGATTTTTTGATGAAACCGAAAGCATCTCCAATCTGGATTCAGCAAAGAATTTTATCAAACCATCGAAAGACAATCGTGTCGTCCAAAATATTGTGAACTCGTATCTCACCAATCCGAAAGGAGTAGAGTTATTGTCTTTTAAATAACTGACAACTGTCAATTATTTAACTAACGCCACATCATAATACGTAAGCGCCCACTCTTGCATAAACCTCACCTTTGCGGGAATGATTTTGTAAACAATCAATTCGGGATTATCGATTGAACCCAGATAATGCTGGAGTAATCTATTGCTGTTCCATATTTCTTCCAACAATTTGCGATCCGTGACTACTTCGGCTTCACCGGTGATGCGCACCTGGTTGTGATCTTCATCTAAGTAACCAAGCTCCACCTTTGGATTTTTTTCGATGTCTGTCGTTTTACCGTAGCTCTTTAAGTTAGCTACATACACCGTATAACCATCTGTGCGCACCGGTGATACAGGTCGTACGCGTGGCTGATCACCGTCCATGGTGGCCAACATGGGGAAGCGCATTTTTTTAACAAGAGCGGCAGCGCGTTGTGGCACATCTTCTGGCTTAATGAGTTCTGGTGTGGGCTTGCTCATATTCGTTTAGTAATATTAATCTTTCGCCTAAATTGACCTTTTGTTCTAAACTTTTCATCGATGCGTCTGATTTTTTTGTTTGTCGTTCTTGTCATGATGGTATTGATACCCTTTTGTATCTGGGGCGATACATTGATGGCGTTCTTTTCTCTGGAGCATTCGCTGGAATGGTTAAAAGGATATGGAACCTGGGCCTGGGCAATTGCCATCGTTTTGCTTGTGGCTGATTTATTTTTGCCTATGCCCGCTACGATTATTATGTTGGCACTCGGATACATTTACGGCCCTTGGGTTGGTGGATTAATCGGTGCCGCAGGATCATTCACTTCGAGGGTTTTAGCGTATTGGCTTTGCCGTATGCTTGGCGAGCATGCTGCCACCCGTGTGTTGGGTAAAAAAGATTATCAGCGCGGTAAAAAAATAGCAGCGCAAGTAGGGGGTTGGATAGTTGCACTTTCGCGATGGCTTCCGGTGTTTCCTGAAGTGATCGCCTGCATGGCCGGACTTACACGAATGCCACTAAAGAATTTTTACATTGCCCTTGCTTGTGGATCATTGCCACTTGGTTTTACCTATGCGATCATTGGCAACTCAGGTATTGAAAATCCTGCGCTGGCTCTTGGCTTGAGTGCGTGTCTGCCTCCTTTAATTTGGTTTGTTGTTAGTCGGGTGTTGCGCGACAGCCTGAAAGAATCAGAATAGTTATCTTCTAATAGTAAATGACTCACGACTGAGGGCACATCACTTACAACGCGCTATAAATCACCTTACCATTAAACACCGTAAGCACCACCTTGGTCTCATGCGTTTTCATGGGTTCGACCGTAAAAAGATCTTGTGAGAACACTATGATATCAGCCAACTGGCCTGCTTTGATTTGTCCTTTCAGATTTTCTTCAAACGAAGAGTAAGCTCCGGCAGAAGTATATGCCTTCATCGCTTGTGCGATTGTAATTTTATTTTCAACGACCCAACCACTTTCCGGAAATCCATCCGGTGTTCTACGGTTCACGGCAACGTGCAATCCTCTGATCGGATTGATATCAATGCAGGCTGGCCAATCGCTGCTGTATACCAGGTTGGCATTTGTCTTCAACATTTCTGCCCAGTTAAATGACCAGGGCAATCGTGTTTCACCAATGGCTTTTTCCCACACCGCTATCGTTCCCGGATCGGCATGAATCGGTTCCATCGAGGGCATTACTCCCAATTGGGCAAATCGTGGAATATCATCAGGCGAAATCGTTTCAATGTGCTCAACACGATGGCGTGCATCACGCTGGCCATTGATCTTGAACGCATGCTCATACGCATCTAATGATTCGCGCACTCCCTTATCGCCAATGGCGTGGGTGTAAATTCTGAAACCGTTTTTATCCAATTTAGAAACGATCTCTTGATATTTTTCGATGGGCACAGCAAGCTGACCGATTGTTAATGGATCCGAGGAAGGGATGTCTGCATATGGTTCCAGCATATAAGCCGTGTGCGATTCAATCACGCCATCAATCATGAACTTGATCGCATCGGCACGAATCATGGGATTGTTCGTGCCTACGCTATCTTTTAGTTTCGTAAATAATGCAATGTCGGCATCGGTAGAAGTTTCATCAGCCGAAAACGCTGCTGCATAGCGAATCGTTAGTTTCCCGTTATTGAGAAGTTCCTGATATAATGACAGCACTTCTTCTGTGCCGTCTGCATTCTGTACGCTGGTGATGCCCAATGAAGCAGCGAGCTTCATTCCTTTTCGGATGGCTTCCAGTTTTTCTGATCGTGTAGGTTTGGTAACGTGCTGACCAACCAAATCCATGGCGCTTTCGCGAAGAGTTCCCGTAGGCTCACCGTTTTTATCTTTTACAAGTTCACCAAAGCCATCATATTTTGTGTTGCGATCAATACGGGCCATCGACAATGCTTTTTTATTTGCCCAAGCGCTATGACCATCGTAGGCTTTAATAAAAACGGGTTTGTCGTTCGGGATCGCAGCTAAGGATGTATGATCCGGCAGATTACTTTCAAACGAAGTGTATTGCCAGCCGCGACCGGTGATCCATTCTTTGTTTGGATTTTCTTTTATGAATTGATTGACGCGGTCAGCCACATCGGCTGGTGACTTTGTATTGGTCATATCTACTTCGGCAAGACCTAATGAGCCACCTAAAAAATGAATGTGAGCATCATTAAATCCGGCTGTTACCAATTTTCCTTTCAAGTCAATGATCTGAGTTCGCTCACCAGCCAGATCGTTGATGTCTTTTGTTTTGCCGACAGCAATAATCTTGTTGTCTTTGATGGCCACGGCTTCTTCAAAAACAGATTCACTCTCACCCGTCCAGACTTTGCCATTCATCAGCACAAGGTCTGGCGCATTTTTATTGGTGCATGATAAAATAAAAGCACCAAGAGAAAGGAGAAGTATTCGTGTCATTGATCTGGAATAACGCATGGCATTTTGGTTTGGCATGAAAATTAATAAAGATTGGCAAGAATCAAACAGAGGATTTACGATTTGGTATTATAAACTCAACGTGTACCTTCGTTATCTGATAAATCAAATTATGAATTACATAAACCTGATAGGCTACCTCGGAAGCTTTTTAAGTTGCATCACCTTCATTCCGCAGGTGTATAAAACCTGGCAAACCAAAAGTGCTGGTGATCTCAGCCTCACCATGTTACTCATTGTGTTGACAAGCACTGTGGTTTGGCTCATCTATGCTTTTGCGTTGATGCTCTGGCCAGTGATCATCTGCAATGCTATTATGTTTGTTTTGTGTGGCATGCTGATTTATTTCAAGTTTGCATTTAAAAAATAAAGTAAGGGTTGGCATGAAAGGATTAGTGCTCGTTGGCTTGGTGATGTTCTCCCTCCATGCATCAGCTCAGTTTAAGGCCGAAGAGTTTCAGGCATCGTTGGTGGAGGCGAAGTTTGGAGTGATGATTGTGTTCAATGGTCAGAAGAATTCATTCACACTGCGGATTGTTTCTAAATCCATCGAACCGAGTGCACAGGAAAACTTTATTATGGTCGATAAAAAACTGGTGCAGGCTTCTGCCATTCCTTTTCAGGAAGCGTTTGACTTTAAAGCCATGAGTGTGCAACTTCAACGCGAATTATTGACGGGATATAAAGAGTATGAGAAAGAATACGTCCAAGGGCAATTGAAAACCGAGCTAACCGGGACCGAACAATTTCTGAATCTGGAAGGAAAGATTTTTAAGTATTGGTCTTTTGATATGCCGAAGGGGAATAGTTCCGTGATCAAGCAGGTTTATTTATTTACGATATGCTTTGATCAGATTTTACTTTTAAACGGACCCGTAATAAAAGATCAGAGCGAAGCCGATGTGAAGACCCTGTTAATTAATATGGCAAAAACGCTGGAGTTAACTCCCGGTAAAACCCAGGATTTGCGTAAGCTCTATTTCGATCTGAATAATTGATTTTCTACCCCCTGCCTAAACCTAAAACCACAAGTGGAAGCGATAAAAGAAACCCATTAACTTTTACTTTCAAATAGTTAATATTGCGGTCTGAATTTTTTACGAACAGAAGATTATGGCATTTGCAGAAACAACGGAGTTGCAACAAGAGCATCAGGCGAAGATTAAGCAGGTTTTTACCGAGGTAGCCAAAGTAGTGGTGGGTCAGGAATATATGGTAAACCGCTTGTTGGTAGGACTTTTCACCAATGGCCATATTTTATTGGAAGGTGTGCCCGGTCTGGCCAAAACCTTAACGATTAGCACAGTGTCCCGCGTTCTTCACCTGGACTTTGCGCGCATTCAGTTTACGCCCGATTTGTTGCCATCAGATTTGGTGGGTACGATGATCTACAATCAGAAAGAAGGAAAGTTTGAGGTAAAGAAAGGACCTATTTTCGCGAACATTATCTTGGCGGATGAGATCAACCGTTCACCTGCCAAAGTACAGTCGGCACTGCTTGAGGCGATGCAGGAAAAGCAAGTGACTATTGGTGAAACCACCTTTAAGCTGGATAAGCCTTTTCTGGTAATGGCCACTCAAAACCCAGTAGAAAATGAAGGAACCTATCCGCTGCCGGAAGCACAGATTGACCGCTTCATGATGAAGGTGTTTGTAAACTATCCATCGAAAGAAGATGAGTTGGAGATCATGCGAAGAATATCCAACATGCAGTTTACATATGATGTGAACCAGGTGTTGACCAAAGAAGATATCTTCTCCATCCGTGCCGAAGTGAATAAAGTGAAGATCTCTGAATCTTTAGAGAAATATATTATTGAACTGGTGACGGCTACACGCAAACCAAAAGAGTACAAACTCGATCACGAAGCACAATACATCCAGTTTGGGGCATCGCCACGTGCCAGTATTAACATGAACCTGGCTTCTAAAGCCATGGCCTTTATGGATGGTCGCGATTATGTGTTGCCCGAAGACATCAAAGAAGTAGCTTTGGATGTAATGAACCACCGTATCATTCTCAATTACGAAGCGGAGGCAGACAATGTAAAAACGGCTGATATTATTAAAGTTCTTCTTTCGAAAGTGCCCATCAATAAGTAGCCATTGATCAAAATAGTCGAGAAGGTTGTTAGCAGGCCTCAACGAAGTCTCTTGATTTTATTCCTGATCTGAACAGCCCTACAAGTTATCTTGTTTTCTCACTACGGTGTACAAACCTCGGTGGATTCTGTCATGTATCATGATCATGCAACAGCATTATTACATGGTGTTTTTCCTGAAGGACCTGATATCTGGTATATCAGTTACGCTGTTTTTCTTGCTTCAACTTCGCTGGTGGGAGGCGATCACATCGCTGTTTTATTTCAGGTATTAATTTCTGGTGTTGCTTTATACCTTTTGCATCGAGCTACCTATAAAATAACAGGCAACGATATTACTTCCTTGTTGACGTGTGTTTTCTATTTGGCCTGGATCAAAATTCACCAATGGAATTTTTTCATTTATACCGAGTCCTTATTCACAAGCTTGTCAATCATTTCTTTTGCGGCTCTGGTTCTATCAAGAACCTACAAGCAATACGCACTCACATTTATCATAGTGAATATTCCGGATACCTCTGACCCACCGATTCCGGAATTACTTCACCCAGGTATTCCGGGAATAGTCTGACCCGGGTATTCCGGGAATGATCTGACCCACCTAACGGATGAAGTTAGGGCAAGATTCCGGGAATTGTC
>CANIVF010000095.1 GCA_947470895.1 Bacteroidota bacterium | reverse complement strand
TTATGAATAACTTCAATCAAAGTACGTTAATGACCTAAGTGGAAATAAGCGGACAATTAATTTTGAAATAATTGGAATAAAAGTAATTGAATCACTGCTAGCCAGGAACTTAGCTCGGTTTTAGCGCAGGCTATTTATACCTCACACTTCATCATTCATCACCAGGCTGGGGCAGCGACACTCTTTGCGAAGGCTTAGGTCTTAGCGTTGGCATGTGTGGCCTGCACAATGTGTGTTGCTGCTGCGTAGGGAAATGCAATAGGGATAGAACCGGAAAGTACGAAGTGTGTTGGCAGGATCGAGGCCGGATCCCGATACTTATCGGGACGAATAGCCCGGGCCGTAGGCATTGCCATTTCAGGCATATAAAATTTTCTTTAAAAAGTAACCAAATTGGTTACTTTTTCGTTTATTTGTGCATGAACATTTATAATCGGAGCTCGATCACTACTTTTTATAAGGAGCATCCCGATTGCAAAGCCACGCTGGAAAAGTGGTATCATGATGTGGAATCAAAAAACTGGAAAAAACCCGGAGACATTACACGGGATTTTAATACAGCACGAACTATAAAAAATAGCCGTGCGATTTTTGAGATCAATCATAATGACTACCGCCTAATCGCTGAAATAAACTACCTGAAAGGCTGGGTGTTCATAAAATTTATTGGAACCCATGCTGAGTATGATAAATTGGATGCAGAGTCGGTGAATTTATTTAAAAACCAAAAGAGAAAATTATGAAATTCAAAATACTTAAAACAAAAAAGGATTACCGGATTGCCCTGGAGCGCTTTGAGGAAATATTTCAGGCAAAGCCAGGATCACCTGAAAGCGATGAAGCAGATATCCTTTCTCTCTTGATAAAGGAATACGAGGAAAAACATTATGTCATTAAAGCACACAATCCGCTGGAAGCCATTAAGTACAGAATGGAGCAACAGGGGTTAACCAATAGTGACCTTGCTGGGATACTTGGCTTTAAAAGTAGAGTAACAGACATTTTTAATAAACACCGGAAGTTGAACCTTACCATGGTGCGCAAGCTTCACACTCAATTGAATATACCACTTGAAACCTTAGTGAAAGAATATTAGGTATTCTACATCGGCATCTGGGGGCGAAAAAGGTATTTTAATATAACGGCTCATTATGTAACGGGTGCCGTTTAAGATTAGATTATTGCTGTTATATAATGGCGAGCGTTATGTTAACATAGCTTAGGCATCCGGGCCTTACATAATCTTCATAGAAAGTTTTTTAGCGTGGGCTTTCAATAACTCAATCTTCATCATTCAGCAATGGACTGGGGCAGCGACACTCTTTGGGTAGGCTTTGATTTTTGCGTTGGCATGTGCGGACTGCACAATGTGTGTTCCTGCTGGGAGGGAGGATTTACCAGGCTTCGATAGATATAGTCTCGATACTGTTGAAGTGCTTGTCTCTTGTAATTAACTTGAGTATATGCTGGTCTGCTAAAGCAGCGATCCAGATATCGTTTTCCGGTATTGGGCTTCCCTTGATTTTTAGGTGACTTTTTACTTTTCCGTAAGATCGGGCCGTATCCAGATCGCATTCAAGAACTAAGGAAGCTTCTGCTAATTCTTCTATCTTTTTTTTGTTCTCGTCTTTTCTTGTTGATTGCTCCGCACCATAAAATAATTCGCCCAAAACAATACTTGGAATAAAGATGCTACCGGAGAACGATTTGATTTTTTCTGTTATGGATGATTCATTAGCAAAGAGTCCGATAACAATGTTGGTATCGAGGAGACAATCTTTACCATTCATTTTTATCAATGTTTTCGCATCCTGCCTCTATAGCGGAGCTTATCTCCTGAACATCATTTGACTTCAAACTACCGGCAAATTGCAGCAAAGCTTGCTGATTATTGCTTTTGGTTCTTTTCAACAATGCCTTAACATAAGTTATTGCCCTATTTTGCTGCTCCTTGCTTAGCAATTCCAGGGATTTCAAAAATTCATTTTCGAACGCTTTTGATGCCATTTTGGTGAAGATTCTCACAAATATACAGTTTTATCACGTTTTTGGTTTCATAGATTCAGTCTAATGAAAATAGACTGGCTGCTTAAAAAATTGCAATATTCTTGAAATCTTAATCGTTAAAGTAGCTTTGGCATCCGGGCTTACCGTAATCTTCTTAGAAAGTTTTTTTAGAGAGGGCATTCATGAGATCAATCTCTCCATTCAACTAGGTTGGGGCAGCGACACTCTACCGCGAAGCACGGCATGAAACATTTGGGTAGGCTTTGGTCTTAGCGTTGGCATGCGTGGCCTGACCGCCAATTGACGGATGTTGCTGCTGCGCTGGCAAAAGCAATCGGAATAGAAGCGAAAAGCCCGAAGTGTGTTCTGTACTACTAATCGATTATCTTTACAGCGATTCGTTCAGCTTCTTCTTGCTAAACTTAAAGAGCTGACAGCATTGTTTTGGTCTATTTTTCGAATATGGTTGCGGTCTTGGATCCATTTGAGCTGATCTTCAAACATCTTGGTAACCAAATCTTGATAAAGCGTTTGCTTTTGAACTGTTTGCCCAATATCCAATTTTATTTTATAGTGATAGTGTATTGGTTTAAACCTACCCTTTGCCATTTGTGCAGTCTCATGACTCCAGAGGAGAATAAAACCTCCGCACTTGTAAAAAGAAGGCGGAGCTCTTGCAGTTCTGATTTACTACATAATGCTGTCAATACTAAACGAGTAGGTACCCATTCGTAAAGAGTTATCTCACCCCTCTCAAACTGAAGTCGCATCTCTTGCCTATCCATTATTTTAGGTTGATCAAAGGCATGATAAAAATTGACTAACCCGTTTGAATATAGTACAGTAGCCTGCACTTTGTCCCAAACATTTGGATGTAGAGGCCGATTTAGCTTTTGTGATGCAACGACTTTTCCTTCACCAAGCTATCTGGAAAACATATCGAAAAAATGAACCCCGTGTTCTATGAAAATACCACCACTTTTTTCTTCATCCCAAAACCAATGCTGCTCCGTCAGTGCCTCATCAGAGGCATAATTCTCAAAGTAGCCGTGTAAGAAGTCGCCAAAGATATTTTTGCGAATGAGTTCACTGACTGATTGGTACAAAACATTATAACGCTGCATGAGATTGACAACAAAAAGCAATAGATTTCTTTTTGCGATTTCATTAAGCTCAATGGCATGGGACAATTGCGTGGCTGCTGGTTTTCCACAGATCACATGCTTACCTGCGAGTAAAGCCATTTTGGACTGCGAATAGTGTAGATACGGTGGAGTTGCAACATAGGCCAAATCGATAGAAGATTCTTTGCATAATTCCTCAAGTGATGAATATATCGTAACGGAAGAATTGATATCCTTCATTCGATTAGCATTTCGCTCATCTGCGTCATACACGCCAATTAAGTTCACCCCAGGTATCTTCGTAAATTCTGTTACTGCAAAGTATGCGAATCATACTGCGCCAAGGTCAGCAAAATTTAATGTATTACTCATATTATTGTTTTATTATTGCTTTGCCTCCGCATTTACATGCGGCAATTTTGGCTTCTGTATTTTATAAGACCGAATTGGCTTATTGTTCATTCCGAAAATAATATCTTCATCAATTTGAATGCAGCCTCTAACATCACCTCTTACATTTAAGCCCGATTTAGATTGAGGTGAATATTGGAAGTTACCTTTTCCATGACCTAGCAGTACTATACCGTGATTAGCATCTTGTTTTCCAATATAGATTCTGTTCATTGCGCTGTTTCCTGTAAGCAACAGGTCCGAAAAACCGTCTTTGTTTAAGTCGGTAACCAGTATGTCATAAATCGATGAATACTGAGCTTCTACGGGCAAGTCTTTTTTGACAAACGTTTTTCCTGAATTTTCCAGATACACAGTTTCCAGATTATTGGTGCCCAGCCGGGGAGATTTAGCCAATTGCTCTTCTGTCAAAATAGCTTGGATGTTGGCCTGCGCAAAACTTTCATAGTCATTGAACTTTTTCTTCATCATCGGTATTTGGCTGATCAAATCGTCACGCATAGGAAGAGGCACGGGCTCATTGCCAATATAGTGGATGATTATCGGGTCTGTAGAACCGTTGCCATCCACATCTGAGTAGTAAAGCGCCATTGGGTGTTGTTCATCGGCTATCAGTGGTGTGTTAAGTCCCATGTTTCCGATCACCAGATCGATATCGCCATCGTTATCAAAATCAGCACTGGCAATGCAATTCCACCAACCAATTGAGGCGAAGGGAAACCATTGCGCTGACACGTCTTTGAATAAAGCACCCTCAGTCTGAAAGGCTTTTAGTGGTTGCCATTCACTCGCTATAATCAGATCTTTTTTTCCATCCTTGTTTAGGTCTATCCAAAGACCATCGTTTACAATTCCAAGGGCAGCATTGGCGGGTTGGGTTATCGAAAAGTTACCTTTACCATCGTTGAAGTAGATTTTACTCGGAGTAGAGTATGGAAAATTCCCGGGAACTACATAACCACCGATGAACAAATCTAGATCGCTATCCTGGTCAAAATCAACCGGCCTGACACATTTCTTATTTGACAAATTGGCTGGCAAACTACTTACCGATTTAGTAAAGTTTCCCTTTCCGTTATTAAGATAAAGGCGATCCTGTAAGGAAGGCGATCCCTCCGTAAACTCATAGCCACCGCTCACCACATAGAGATCTAAGTCGTTGTCACCGTCCGCGTCAAAAAAAGCAGCATCCATATCTTCACTCGCTTTGTCAATTTCGAAAATGGTAGCTACTTGACGGGTAAACTTCTGATCACTCGTTTGTAAGAAAATAGCGCCTGGTTGACCTTTTGCGCCTCCTACAAAAAGATCGGCAAGATCGTCACCGTTGACATCTCCTTTCGCGAGACATGGCCCGTTAGAGGAATAAGTATGAGGCAACAAAAACTGTTTCGCAAAGTCATTTTCATCATTTTCAATATGTTTAAAATCAATGGTGCTTCCTTCAACCAAGTAAGTGAACTGAGTGTCTTTTACCGGGATATATCCATTCGCGTCTTTGTAAGAGAGGGTAATTGTTTGATTGACCAGGTTGTTAGCTAATAATTGACTTTTTTGGTCGGGCCAAACAATTCGGAGTGAATCAATTTTTTGATGTTTACCAAGACCTATGCTCAAATTTGTATTATTCGATGATTGATAACCACGTACAGGAATATTTTCAAAATAGTAACGGTCTTTGTCAGCATAAGCATAAATTTTGGCGCCAATGCCATTTGTGTTCCCGCTTTTTCCGTTGAGCTCAATCTGTATATAATTATTGGCGACTAGATTCTCGGCATTGTTACGATAAATTCCCGCTACATCTTCCGTGTTGTTGGTGATCAAATCAAGATCTCCATCATTATCAAGATCGGCATAGGCACCACCCTGCGAAAAGGTTAATTGATTAAGCCCCCATTCTTTTACTTTATTAGAGAATTGATCATTGCCTTCATTCTTATAAATGTAATTTGAATGATGAATACCCGGCATGTGAGAGATGTATTCTTGAACGCTTACCGTTTTTCCTCCTTGCTGTAAGCGCATTGATTCATTCATTGCATAACCCATAAACTGCATATCTGTATTATCGCGTTTGTATCCGTTGGTGATAAAAAGATCCTTGAGACCGTCATTATCGTAGTCGGCAATGAGCGAAGACCAACTCCAATCTGTATTGGATATTCCGGCCAATTGACCAATTTCGCTGAAGGTACCATCACCATTGTTTTTCTGGAGCGTGTTTTTCATGTATTGTGGAAACATTCCATTGTTAAACAAATAATTGTAGCGTGTGAAGTTATCGCCCCCGATATGCATTTTCTGTGAACGATTGTCTTCCGGCAACATATCTAAGACAACCATGTCTGGGAGTAAGTCATTATTGTAATCGGCTATATCCATTCCCATCGAAAAGAGTGAAGTATGATCCATCGCTTTTGCTAATTGATCGCTAAATGTTCCGTCTTGGTTGTTGATATAGAAATAATCTGCCTCTTCAAAGTCATTCGTAACGTAGATATCCGGCCAGCCATCTTGATTAATATCGGAAGTACTAAGACCAAGACTAAATGTAAAAACGGTGGATTCTATTCCTGCCTGCTTTGAGACATCTGTAAAGTGGCCATGGTCGTTTCGAAATAGTTTGTTAGCAAAAATGCTATCCGCTTTTTGTGAACGAGTCTGTAAGTAATCAAGGTAACCTCGTGCATACTTAGGATCAGACTGATTGATGAGGAGCATATCCAAATCGTCATCGCGATCGTAGTCAAAAAAGGAAACCTGAGTAGAATGTCCGGAATCATTAAGGCCGTAAGAGGCTGCACTTTCTGTGAACGTTAAATCATGATTGTTAATGTAAAGAAGATTTTGACGGTCGGTTGATTTTGGGAGCCCCGACCTGCAAACGTAAATGTCTTGCCAGCCATCGTCATTGATGTCTACCATTGTTACACCCGTTGACCAGCCCCGTATCTTGCCAATCGTAGATTGGTCAGAGATGTCTTTGAAATTTAGATTACCTTCATTCAGGTACAGTCTATTACCGACCATGTTGCCAGTAAAGCAGATATCCGGCAGCCCGTCATTATTAATATCGCCAATGCCTACTCCGCCACCATTGTAGAAATAGGGATAGTTAAGGATACTGAATTCCGGATTATCTTCCTTCAATTGATTGTTGAATTCGATGCCCGTGTCGCTCGAGGATAGTCTGCTAAAGAGTGTAGATTCTTTGCGGCAACCGAAAAGCGTCAATGCAAAAATGAAAGATAGAAGGGTAGAACTACGCATTGGTGTTGATTTATTTTGTCACTATTTTTTTATAAACTATTCCGTTTTTGGTTTCAATTTGTAAGATGAGAACACTTGGCTTCATCGGGGCAAAAAGTACTTCTGTCTTATTTTCTAAAGTGGTGTAAGAACTTGGGACTTGTTTCCCCATGGAATCAAAAAGCCTAATGTCGATGATAGGCTGACTGGTAACTATCGTTATACTATTTGAGGTTGGATTAGGATAAAATTCAACTAGTTGGTTTTTGCTATCTACCAATGACGTTACGGTTTCTACATTCCAAAGCGTTTTGAGGGTTTCAATTTCATTGGGCGACAACGATTTATCGTAGATACGCACCTCGTCTAGGGTGCCTCGCAAGAAGTAATTTGAAATGCTGACATCTTTTTTCCCAAAAGAAATGGCCTTATTCGTTTTTAATAGTAGGCCTGTATTGGCAAAAAAGGTATCCAACATACCATCTATATAAAGTTCCATGGAGTAGCCGGAGTAGATGACTGTCACATGATAGAATTTATTTAAAACCAACGGTACCGAACTATCAAGGTCTTTAATTCCATTTGCTGTTTTTACTGACCACCGAAGTTTTTTATCAGGCGTTACTGAAACTTTCCATCGTTCTTCCCAACTTCCGTGCGAAAGAATAAAAACCTCTTGTGGAACGTCAACCAGTTTTACCCAGAAAGAAAGGGTTATTTGATTTTGAAAATTTAATGCTGATGTGTTATTCACATAGATTAGGTCAGCGGAACTGGAAAAAAGATATGCCTTGTTAAATTCTCCCCTTACATCAGTTGTCTGTGTTACGTTCTCCAGCTGCGCGTGGTATTCATTGCCACTGTAATCTTTTGTGTTTCCGTCCAATGGGTAGTAGGCGAGGGGTAAAGTCGGTGTTGTGCTGCTCGTTTTAACCAGTGCCTTCCTTTTTAAACTAGCTTTTAATCCATCTGTATTGGTGACTTCACAAGTGATTTCAACCAACCCTTCCTGTGCAGGGAACTGCCAGTTTGCAGACGAACCGGTCTGGCTGGTAATGACACCTCCGGTAACACTCCAGGTGTAGACTAATGCACCTCCGTGCGTGTTTGTTGCCTTGCAAGTAAAAACACCAGAAGTGTTAACATAGTAAAATAATTTGTCAGAAGTAATCTCAGAAATAGCAGGTGGAACGGCAATACGGTCAACCACTTTTATAGAAAGGCTGTCCTTAATTGTAATTGTGCCGATGGCAACAACTAAACGAACGGAATAGTTACCTGCGGTCGCTGGCGCAGTCCAGGTATAGTCATTGGTGGAAGATATTTTGGTTTGAATACCGTTTACAAACCAAGTATAAGTAGCACTTGACGCGTTGTCAATCTGACTGTAAATTGGAACTTGATGGTTGAACTCAACCAATGTATCAATTGCCGCAAGCGATTTGATTCTTGGCTTTGGCGAAAAGTTATATCCGTAATGATAGTCCACTACATGGTTGCCCAAAACTAGTTTTCCTTCCAGAGCCGTAGGTACTGATCCCTGCGGAAGATATACGAGGAGCATAGCTTCATTTGGAGAAATGTTTATTGGCGTATTCCCTGTTGCACCAGACTTAATTATCGTTTCTGAGATGGCATCGTAAATATCGTAGACGGTAGCACCCAGCGGCAGCGTGATTTGCTTTGCGGTTGGGTAAGGATTGTATACCAGATAAGATCGAAATGAGTTGGCTGCGAAGAAATCCGTTTTGTTGACGTCTAGCAGAAGTATCCCTGAAATGTCAGTAGTATCTATTAATGCCGCGAGGTACCCCACACTAGAGGATCCATACAAACCGAGGTTAGTTTGTGCCCAGCCATTTGCTTTCGCATCGCCAGTAGCATAGAGCTTTTTCCCATTGACATTTTCTTTCAACGCTTCGTATGCAATTACAGAATTAGCATCATTGGATGAACTCCACGCAAAGTCATCCTGGCTTGTTGCCGGTAAATATTTTGAATAAAAAAAACGACTCGCATTAGCCAGATTGATCATCCACTTGCCTATCGCTCTTGCAAAACGTTTGTCATATTTTACAAGTGGTACGAGCGCAGCCGCCTGATGAAAGCCATTGAGCGCAAAAGCATAATCATTTCCTGTGTCGTTGGCCTCTCCAATCAATCCAGATACATTGGAGCCGTTCCACGTCCCAACGATGGTTCCCCAGCCGCGCAGCGAGCCGCGATCAAAACTCCAGTTCAACATTTTACCGATGTCGTAGTTCGTTCCCAATTCGGCATTCATTTTCGCGGCCACAAGCGTTCCATAAGGCAACTGAAGTTCATACGATGGATTATTAGTTAATCCAGATAGAAATTCCATGGAATGTTGTGCCCCTGTTAAATATTCTTCCTTTCCTGATTCGAGCCACGCGTGATACAAAATCCAGGAAATGGCTCCGGCAGCTTCGGGTTCTATCACTCCCGTTCCATTGGGCGTCATGGTTGACAAATTAAATGCCCGATAATTCATTTGAGGTACTGTCCACGGGGTGGTAGACGCACCCATTGTTTGGACGGCCCTCAGCCATTGATCAGCTACAGTCGTAAATTGCGTTGAGAAATCAGCTG
This sequence comes from Bacteroidota bacterium, assembly GCA_947470895.1. Taxonomy (GTDB): domain Bacteria; phylum Bacteroidota; class Bacteroidia; order Cytophagales; family Cyclobacteriaceae; genus ELB16-189. Next base: position 8,595 of record CANIVF010000095.1, on the reverse strand, counting down.
TCGCTGGATACTGAGAATACAATTGATAAAAGAAAACATTTGGCATAAGGTCATACCACCAGTCGTTTCCACTTGTGGTAGAGTACCCATTGAGATAGACATTTTGTCCATTTGCTTTATTGAAAAAATCCTTGGCCTTCACTGTCCAATCAATTCCGTTTTGACTCGATTTGTTGATACCCAGAAGCGAAGCGCCAACCAAAGCGGGAATAATATTGATTGCTTCTGCTTGTGAAGTGCTATTCGTTCCCACGTAGGTGTCTAACAGGATGGGCTGCAGTGCCGGGTAATTAATACCCGATGATTTTAGTTTTACGATCGGTAAGAATTGCCCCGTTTTACTTTCGTCAAAAACAAAGGCATCATATTGCGTAGCCACTTGTTTCCAATCTCGCATGAGATATGGTGTAGGAAGATTTGGCATTTGATCGATGCGTGGAATGCTGACTTGCCCTGATTGTGATAAACAAGGTGCAAGACAAAACAAACAGTAGAATTGTGTGAAAAGTAATTTTAGCCAATTTAAGTAAAACGATCTTTTCATCTCATTCTAGAATTATATCGTTTTCTGCTTTATGCCAAGGTAGCCTCATTTTATTTCATTGCAGACATTTTTTTCGCTTGCTCTGCTATTCGAACGGATTCAACGGCATTGGTATGGTCAATGACCCTAATATGGTCTCGGTTTTTTATCCAACTCCATTGATCTTGGATCATCGAGATAAGAAGTTGCTGATAGCGTTTTTCTTTTTCCGCATCGCTTCCATGCTCGAGCGAGATCAAACGATCAAAGACAACATCTTTAAAGCGCCCTGTTACTTTGTTATTAGCAGTGGAAGGCGTTGTATGTTCAACGATCGACCAATTGCCCAAGCTGAGTTTCAATTCTTCGATCTGTGCATGTAGAACTAATCCATGCAGTCTCATTCGAACAGGTACCCATTCATACAGGGTAATATCACCTCGTTCAAATTGCAGTCTCATTTCCTGGCGGTCAAGTAGTTTGGGTTGATCGAAGCCATGGTAAAAATTGACAGGTCCTTTTGGATAAACAACGGTGGCCTGTACCCGGTCTATTATTTTTGTTGTAATATCGGGCCGCTGCCACTGCGCAGCATGGACCACTTGACCATGTCCGAGCCATCCGGCAAACAGATCGAAGAAATGGACACCATGTTCGATAAAAATGCCGCCACTTTTATTTTCCTCCCAAAACCAATGATCAGGAGTTAGCTTCTCATCGCTTGCATAATTTTCAAAAAAACCATGTAGGAAATCACCGAGTATCTTTTCATCAATTAATTTTTTTACGGTGTAGAAGAGGGGATTATACCGCTGCATCAAGTTGACGGTATACAACAATTGGCGAGACTGGGCCAGGGTAACCAGCTCTTCTGCTTCCTTGGTTTCAAGGGCTGCCGGCTTTTCACAAATCACATGCTTCCCCGCTAGCAATGCCAGCCTTGATTGTTCAAAATGTAAGAAAGGGGGAGTGGCAATATATACCAGATCGATGTTTGGTTCTTTAAGGAAAGACTCATATTCCGGATATACTTTTGCCTGAAATGTGTGCGCCAATTTTTGAGAGGCCTCAGGTTGCACATCCGTGATAGCTGCAATTTTTATTCCTGGCACATGGATAAAAGCGGTAGCAGCAAAAGCAGCAAACCCACCCGCCCCAACTATACCAATCGATAATTCATTTTTCATACTCGTGTAATTAATGTCTGGGTTAACCACTGCGTAACAATTGATAAGAAAAAAAGGATGGTGAATTACACCATCCCTTTTAATTGATCTAAATAATGAACACTTATTAAGGTTTCTCCAAGTCGTAAATAGAGTTAACCTGCGCTGCCGTCAACACTGATTTGTACATCCGTACTTCATCCAGAGCACCGATGAAGAACCCGCCATAGTTAACATAGTATGGATTGGTATCAGGTGTGGTCACATAAATACTGGTGGGTAGATCTTGCCCAATAACCAAGTTAACTGGCGTCTCAAGTGTACTCACCGTACCAGGGTTTTCCCAGTCTTTTACCGAAAAACCATCGATGTAAAATTTCATTCGGCCATCACCGAATGTAACTACATAATGATGCCATACGCCTTGTTCAGCTTTTCCTACATCCTGATCTCTGTCGTAGCAACAAGCCTTTACTTTAGGTGGGTCGGCAGTAGGATCATCATACGTTACTGTAAAAAATGCGCGAGGTGTATCCTGAAACTGGAATTTATATCCATTCCAACGGTTCATAGAAACCATATATTGGTTGTTTACAACTGGGCTGTTTACAGTTGGCTTAGCCCACAACGAAATCGACATTTGAGCAGGATTTACTCCAGCAGAATAGGGAATCTCCACATTTGAACCCTTATCAAAGGCAAGCGCTTTGCCAGCTATTCCATATCGGTCAGCGGCTAGTGCTATTAAACCGGAACCAAAGTAGGGATGACCTACTTTTATCTGACCATCTCGATTGTTACCAGAATAATCTTTAACAACGGTATTGGCTGCGGTGGCAGTAATTTCATCAAACGTCCATTGGCCCGCTAGATTAGCTGGATCAATTGCGGTGACCAATTTCCCTTGAAACGTAGCCACGGCACTGGATAAAGAAGCGGTTGCTGCCGTAACTTGTTCTTGTGTAGCAGTTAGGTCTGCCGCCACTGTTTTGGCAGCGTTAATAGCCGTTTGTAATTCTGCTTTAGAACCTTTTAGGTAATTGCCGGCAGCCACGCCTTCTTTTGCGCCATCATAAAGTGTCTGTGCTGCCGTGATAGCCGCTTCGAAAGCAACCTTGTCTACCGGGGGCGTGGCATCATCTTCCGAACACATGGTCATGCTTCCTGCAAAAAGCAAGAGCGTTGCCGCATAAATGAGAAATTTTGATTTTCGTGTTTTCATAATTTAAATAATTTAATTGTTTTGTTAATTGTTTTGTTAATTGTTTTGTTAATTGTTTTGTTAATTAATGACTATGAAATTTTGTTTACTCTGTAATTTTCGGATTCGTATCCAGCTCTGATTGAGGAATTAAAAAGTACCGCTTGCTATAAGTGAATCCAGCACTGCTGAGCGCTGCTTCAGCGGCTTGTTTTCCATAACGCATTAAGTCAAAGTATCGGTGAAATTCAAAGCCAAGTTCTACTCTGCGCTCGTGGCGGATAGCATTGCGATTGGCGTCTTTGCCAGCGTCAATAACATCAGCAAGTAGATTCGCAGGTATCACACCGAAGCCCGGAAGTTTTTTATCCTGCAAATAACTTTCCCGAGCTCTCTTTCGAACTAAATTCAATGGCACCATCGCTGCACCCGTTTGATTTAGTTCATTTAAGGCCTCCGCTTTCATCAGCAGGATATCGGCATATCGCATGTATATATAGTTCAGATTTCCATCACCAATGATGGGCAGTTTTTTAACAGGTTGAATATGCTTCTTAGTTAAGAAACCCGTTGGAGACCAGGCCGGATCAAAATTCTCGCCATTTACCCATTTTTGTCCACTACGACCAACTGAATAATCCAAACGTGGATCTACAACTCCACCGAGGGTTGTTTCGAATTCATTAATAAAATTTTGAAGAGGCGTATTAAAATAATACCCATTGTCTTTGGCAGGAGAAAAGTACTGAGTCAAAAAATTTCCAAGTTTAGGCTGCTGATTGGTCAGGTGTTGGATTTCAAATACTGATTCACTATTATTTTTGAGCGAATCGCTAAAGTTATTTGTAAACAAAGGAGTCAGAGAATAGGAAGTTGAAGACTCCATTGAAGTGATTGCAGTAAGTGCATCATTCCATTTCTCGTTATAGATATACATTTTAGCTAAAAGTCCCCAGGCGGCACCTGCCGTGGCTCGTCCTAAATCCTTTGCTGTGTATGATCCTGGCAAAGAGGCAGTGGCTTCTGTTAAGTCATTTTTGATCTGATCGTAAATGACCGTTACCGGTGATTTAGGTATATTTATTTCATCTGTTGATAGTGGAGGAAGTACTTTTAATGGAATCTCACCAAATACATTGACAAGATTAAAGTAGAAATAGGCTCGTAAAAACTTAGCCTCACCTAAAATCCGGTTTTTGATTTTTTCATCCATCGAGATGGTTGGAACGTTGTAGAGTAAATAATTGGCGCGGGAAATTCCTTCATAATAATGTTTCCATGTATTTTCCAAGATGGTGTTATTACGGCTATAGCTAAAATTATCGATGGCAGCGATGTCAACAAGATCACCGGCAGCTCCACCTTTAGTTGCGTCATCAGAGGCTACATCTCCAAATACCCAAATGGCATTTCTGGTTGAAACAAACGAAGCTTGATTATAAACACCGGTTAGGGCCAACAGTGCGTCATCTTGTGTTTTGTAAAAAGTACTGCTCGAAAAAGTTCCTTGAAGATCTTCCTGGAGGAAGTCGGAGCAACCACTTACCATTAATAGAACGAAGCTTATTAGTAGTTTGATAAAAGTCTTCATCGTCTTTTAAAAAGTTAAGGTAACACCGAAATTATATGACTTTGCCGCGGGGAATGTACCCCAATCAATTCCGTTCGCTTTATCTCCGGCACCGCGTGAGTTATCGCTTACCGTCATTTCAGGATCCATGCCAGAGTATTTCGAAAATGTAAGAAGGTTGTTGCCTGTGAAGTAAATGCGTAGTGAAGTGATGCCGTATTTTTGTACGATTTTTACAGGCACCGTATATCCAACCTGCAGGTTCTTTAATCGGGTGTAGGATCCATTTTCTAAAAAGCGGGAAGAAATTTGAGTGTTGTTCTCAGATGCATTCCACGATGCTCGTGGGTGTAGGTTACTGGGGTTGCTGGGTGACCAGTGACCTTCGTAATACCTCTGAGTAACATTAAATGGTCTGTAGAACCCTTCAATATCTCTGTTCAGAACGGATAAAATCTTTTGACCGTATGCGCCTTGAAAAAAGATAGAGACATCGAAGTTCTTATAGTTCATGGCAAGATTAAGTCCACCCGTGATGGTTGGAATGGCACTGCCCACATGCGTACGATCTCTGCCATCAATAATTCCATCCGCGTTTTGATCTTTAAACTTTACATCTCCAGGTGCTATGGGTGTGCCTGAAGGTTTGGCGCTGGTAAAAATTTCAGAGTCGTTTTGAAAAATACCTATCATATCCAACATATAAAAGGAACCAACCGGATACCCTTTCTCCGTAAGGGTTGTAAACTGAGATCCATACTGACCATCCGGAATTGGATAGGCTGTTGCTAATACTTCGTTGTGTAAGAATGCAACATTAGGGCTTATTGAATAATTGAAAGCACGTATCGAATTGCTATAGTTGATTGCTAGTTCAATGCCCTGATTTAATACTTCGCCATTGTTTACAGTGGCTGGAGTGGCCAGGCCAGAAGATGAAGCGATGGGTTGACTTACCAAGAGGTTTGAGGTTATCTTACGGAAATAATCCAATGATGTGGTTAGCTTGCCACCGCCTGTCACCAAATCAATACCGACATTCAATTGCCTGCTTGATTCCCATTGGATATTACTGTTTCCAAGTTTTGAAATAGCATAACCGACAGCACTTGCCTGACCAAAGGGGTAGTTATTGTTTACACTGATTGCATCTGAAAATTCATAATCTCCAATTTCTTGATTTCCAACAAATCCATATCCTGCCCTCACCAATAATCTATCTATCCACTCATTATTAGCCAGAAAGGATTCTTTATCAATCCGCCAGCCTAAAGAACCAGCATAAAAATTTCCCCAACGGTTATTTTCACCAAATCGCGAAGATCCATCTCGTCTGATTGTAGCTGATGCCAGGTATTTTTCATTGTAGTCGTAATTTATTTTACTAAAGAAGGACAATAAGGAGCTTCCACTTTTAAATTCACCCACCGTCTTTTGACCTTGGCCATTGTTAAGATATGTCAATGTGGAATTCTGATTTGAGAAACTATTGTCGGTACCAGTTAGTCTATAAGATCCTCGGCTGATGGCTTCGGTGCCCAGTAATACCGTCAGGCTCTGTTTGCCAAAAACCTTCGCGTAGTTAATAAAGTTGCTGAAAGTAACGGTTTGAAATTGGTCGTCTGTTACGGTCAATCGATTGGGGTTGTTGATTCGATTTGCTGTACCCCAGTTGCGGTCAAACCGCCTTGTGTTTTGGTTGGTGTAGTCTACTCCCAGATTGGAAGTGAAAGTCAAATTTTCGATAGGTTTGATCACTATAAAAAATTTCCCAAAAATTCGATCACTCAACCGTTTATTGTTCTTATAGGCGAGCATTCCCACCGGGTTGTACCCATCGCCAAAAAAATTGTATGTATCCGGCCTGTCAGTGAATTCTCCATTACTATCATAAATCGGAATGGCAGGTGACCGAAAGTATGCATAGCGAACTACGCTGCCGCCATTTCCACCGGCTCCATCGCCCGAACTCCCAACCAAGTCTGTTTCGGCCGAAGAGATATTCATATTAACCCCCGCTTTCAACCACTTTTTTACTTCCGTTTCAATATTGATTCGACCGGTCAGTCGTGTGAAGTTACTCGCCTTGATCACACCCTCCTGTCCAAAGTAACTTCCAGAGAACAGGTAACGTGTTTTTCCTACTCCGCCAGAAATTGAAAGGCTGTGATTTTGTATAACGGCATCGGGTCGCATAATTGCATTCACTTGATCGATATTGGGCAGACCTGCCTTAATGTCTTCTGTAATAAAAGGCCTCTGAAGGAAAGAAGGCTTACCAATGTTATCGGTAGTGGTCGCCTCATTGTAAATAGATATGTATTGGTCAGTACTAGCCATTGGTACAAGTCGTACCGGGTTTTGAATGCCGATCTGACTGTTAAACTCAATGACTTGTTTATTACTGGAGGCCATACGGGTGGTGATTAATACTACCCCATTGGTAGCGCGTGCCCCGTAGATCGTTGCTGCGCTGGCATCTTTCAATACAGAAACCGAAAGAATATCTTGGGGTGATATCGATGTGATGTTATCCGTTGGTAATCCATCTACGACATACAAGGGTTGGTTCGAACTGTTAAGAGAGCCGGTTCCTCTTATTCGCACAGAAACACCTTCTCCTGGTGCTCCGGTATTTTGAGTCACCACTACACCGGGTACTCTACCTTGCAAGGCTTGATCTACGCCTGAGACTGCGATCTTTGTGAGCAAACTTGGAGCTATCGTCACTACTGAACCAAGAACCTTTGAGCGTTCTTCGCTCGCATATCCCGTGACTACCACTTCATTCAAGACTTCCAGATCTTCCACTAATACGATTGCAAATTCTGTTTTTGTGCCAATAGTTAATTCTTGTGTTACATAGCCAATGGAAGAAACGATCATCAGGCTACTGGAAAGATTCTCTGGTATTTGAAGTGTAAACTTGCCATCCAAATCCACAGAGGTTCCAATTGTTGTGCCTTTAATAAAAATATTGGTACCTATAAGTGGTTCATCGGTGGCGCTTTTTACTGTGCCCGAAAGTGTAATAGTCACTTGAGCTTGGAGGGCGTGAGCCATAATCAGTAATACAAATAGCAAGACGTGTCTACATTTTTTCATAGGCTTGTTAATTACCAGGTTGTGCCACTGTATAAGCTACTACTTCCGTTCCGACTAAATACTTTCCTTCTCTTTGTTGTACTTTACTACCAGCAGGTAATACCACAATCAGTCTTGCAGATTTTGCCGCAATCTCGAAGCATGCGTCTGCTGCAACGTCTTTATTTACCCACTCATGTAGCAGGGCATCATACAGGTCTACACTTTCTTTAGTATCATTATTGTAGCATACCGTTTTCAGTGTATCATAGGGATTGTAGTATAAATAAGTTGGAAATGATTTGCTTTGGTAGAAGTCGGTAGCGTTGCAATTCAATTGTAGTATTTTTTCGATGTTTGTTTTTCTTATAATCGCTCCAAGAATTCCAACCTGTGAAGAACTATACAGGCTAAACATGGCTTCTTCCGGCTGACCTTTTACCCACTGTGGCCCATCGCCTAGTGCGACCGGGCTGATTCCTTTCATTGATTCTTTTTGGTAGCGGATGTCTTCTTTACGAAGACCTTCATATGCGATCACATTTTTGGTGATGTCTTTTTTCAAGGGTAGCCATTGGTGTTGATCATCGATCTCAAAAGGATAGAATAGGCGTGCCGCATTGGATAAATTGAGCATCCATTTTCCGATAGCTACTGCATATCGGCTGTCGTAGCGCACCATTGGCACCAATGGCCACGCCATGTCAAATGAATTCATCAGAAAAGCATAGCCGCCTCCATCGGTAATACTTCCTTGCAAGCCATGAACATCAAAATCTCCCCAACGCTCTGCCATTACCCCCCATCCGGTTCGCCCGTCTGCCGCTTTACATCCTTCAAAAGTCCAGTCTAAAATTTTCTTTACATCGTAATGCGTTCCATGTTCTGCGTTTAAGCGTGCAGCTACTAAAGCGCCAAAGGGCATCAACACTTCATAGAATCGGCTTTCTTTCTGATCAACAAAAGCATCCATCGCAGATTTAGATCCCTGGAGATAACGCTCATCACCGAATTTTTCATAGGCGCACAATAATATATAAGCATGACCAGC
>CANIVF010000094.1 GCA_947470895.1 Bacteroidota bacterium | reverse complement strand
TTCGCTTCTTTCAAAGACGCATCGCCTTTCAATGCTTCCGTAAATAACTTTTTCGCCTCTGCCTTGTTGCCTTTCTTTTCTGCGATTTGACCAAGCCGCATCTGCGCTCCGGCATGCGATGGTTCATTTTGTTTTGGCTGATAGATGAGGTATTTCTTCAGGCATGCCTCTCCTCGATCCAATCGCTCACCCGATATGGCGCTCGTTTTTCCCAGTTGATAAATAGCTAGCATATCGTCAGGGTTTTTCTTTAGCGATTCTTCAAACAAATCAAAGGCCTTAGAAAATTGCTTCTGGTTGAGATAATAATTTGCCAGACCTCCCTGATAAGCCGGATCAAGTTTGGCCATCATGATAAATTCTTTTTCAGCCGCAGTGTAATTTTTTTCCTTATAGTAAATATTGCCTAGTTGAAGATGGCCTTCGGCAGGTTTTAACTTCATAATTTCATTGGCCATTTCTTTGGCCTTATCCACACTGCCGCCCGCAATGGCTGGTGCATTCAAGTAATACTGAATCAATGATTGGCGAGGTTCAATGTAATCTGATTTTAAGGCTACTGCTTTCTCCCAGGCACTCTTCATTTTCGGGGCCAGCATTCCCTGCTTAAATATATTAGCATCACTGGCCATGGTGCCCAATGTGTTTCCATACCAGTTATGGTATTCCGCTTGCTTATCGTTGGCTTCAATGGCCTCTTCAAAGAATGACTCAACATGTTCATATTTCTTCTCGTCATAAGAAATTCTCCCTAACCAAAATTGCGCAGCCGCATATTCCTTATCCGATTTTTTTATACCGCCTAGTATTTTTTTGGCTTCCGGTGCGTTTTTGGCTTCAATGAGTTTAATCGCCTTCTCTACTTGTTGAGCAAATACGAGTTGAGAAACACAAATCAGAAGTAAAATCAACCGCATAACTATTTTTTTAACATGGTGTATACGCAAACATAGATCAAAAGGATGCTAGTCTTGTATTTAACTTTTAAATTAGAGAGAACTTTACATCGTTATGAATATTCGCCTCATCCTTTTTCTGATTTCGGGTCTGTCAATAAGTATCTCTGCAGCTGCTCAAAAAAATAATGCACCCAATATCATTCTCATTTTCATGGATGACATGGGCAATGGCGACTTAAGTGCAACCGGAGCATTGGAATACCAAACACCGGCTATTGATAAAATGGCGGGTGAGGGAATTCGGTTCACCAATTTTCTATCCGCGCAAGCGGTATGCTCGGCATCACGTGCCGGATTATTAACGGGTTGCTATCCAAATAGAATCGGAATTACCGGTGCCCTTTTTCCGAATAGTAAAAAGGGAATTAATGCGGAAGAAACTACCATGGCAGAGCTGCTCAAACAAAAAGGATATGCCACTTCCATCATTGGCAAATGGCACCTTGGCGATGGGCGTGATTTCCTTCCGCTTCAGCATGGTTTTGATGAATACTTCGGAATACCTTATTCCAACGACATGTGGCCAGTGGATTATAACGGAGCTCCCGCCACCGATTGGCGAAAGGAAAGTTTTCCTCCCCTCTTCGTTATGGAGGGAAATGAAAAAAGGACACCTGTTAATACTTTGGATGATCAGGCACAGTTGACCAGGCTTTATACCGAGCGTGCTGTTGATTTTATCAAACGAAAAAGGAATAAGCCTTTCTTTCTTTATCTGCCACACTCCATGCCTCATGTGCCCATCAATGCTTCCGCCTCATTCAAAGGAAAAAGCAAACAAGGCTTGTATGGCGATGTGATGATGGAAATTGATTGGTCGGTGGGAGAAATTTTAAAGGCTGTAAAGACAAACGGGATTGAAAAAAACACACTGATTATTTTTACCAGTGATAATGGTCCGTGGTTGAATTACGGAACTCATGCCGGATCGACAGGCGGCTTGCGCGAAGGCAAAGGTACTTCCTACGAAGGTGGAGTGCGCGTGCCATGCATTGTGCGATGGCCCGGTGTAATTATGGAGGGCCTTATCTCAAATAGTCTTTCCTCTACGATTGATCTTTATCCAACGCTAGCCGATCTGGTAGGAATAAAACTTCCCGCTCAAAAAATTGATGGCATAAGCCTGATGCCCATCCTTAAAGGTGATCTTGCTACACAACCGAGAAAAGAATTTTATTACTACTACCGTACCAACAGTTTGGAGGCGGTAAGAATAGAGGATTGGAAGCTGGTGTTGCCACATCCGGGCCGCACATACGAAAATTTTGACATGGGCATGAATGGCTATCCGGGCAAGGTGAATGAAAACCTTCCGGTAACTCAGGCATTATACGATTTGAGGCGCGATCCGGGCGAACGCTATGACGTGCAAAATCAATTTCCGGAAATAGTTAAAGCGCTGCAGACTTTGGCAGATAAAGCGAGAGAAGATTTAGGTGATGACATTGCCAAAATGCCGGGGAAAAACCGGAGAGAGCCGGGCACTATAAAATGAATTTGCTTTCAGCTAATTATTCTGTTGCTATTTTCTTTCGCGTGATTTAGCGCTGTTCTGGTATTGATCAATTTTTATTAGCTTGATCTTATGTACAAGTTTGCACTATCCTCACTCCTTTGCTTGCTATTCCACTTACATGGAACCGCACAAAGTATTCCTGCTCTTCAAAGTAAAATAGATGGCAAAGGAAACCGGCAAGGTCCCTGGATCATTTGGTATAATGCGGATTGGAAGGAGACTCAGAACCGAAATGAGGTAAAGTTTTATCGCAGCATATCGTATAAAGATGATGTGCCTAATCACATTGTTCAGGACTACTATGCCAATGGTGTGGTCCAAATGAAAGGCTCTTTTCTTAACGACAGGCCTAAACCAGTTTATGATGGATGGATTTCATTTTACTATGAAACCGGACAAGAGCGACTCCGTGTAAAATATAGCAATGGAGAATTTGCTAAAGAGTTTCTGGCGTTTCTTAAAGACGGTTCACCCGTATCACTTCCATGGAATGAGCCAGCTCTGCAAGCTGAAAATGAACAAGATCCCAAAATCAGAATACCGTTACTTCTGAAGGCCAGAGATCATGCGGAAGCTCTGTTCACCACCAATTCTTTGGAATATACTCAACAGCTTGAATCATTGGCCTATGAATATTATTTATCTGATGATTATCAAACGGCTGCCAGCATGTTTGAAAATACCGCTGTCCTATACAAAAAGTATCTTCCGAAAAATGATATCCGCACTGCCGATGCTCTTTATTTTTTGTCTTCATGTCAATTTAAATTAGGAAAAAGCGAAGATGAAAAAAAGACTTTGTTGCAATTAGTCGAGTTGATCGACACTCATCACGATGGTTCCTATGAAAATTTAATTAGCGTGCTTTCATCGTTAGGCACTGCGTATGAAAACGAACCCGAAAAAGCCTATCGGTACTTATCAAGAGGATTTGATTTAGTGTTGAAAACCACCGATAGCTTTGATGATTATCAGGCAGCCATTCCGCTTATTTATAACTTCCATTCCTACTGCATGGATATTAACGATTGGAAAAAAGCTCTAGAAATAAATAATCAATCCCTCGCTATAGCGGAGAAATGGGAGGGCAAAAAGTCTGAAAATTATATCGAGATGGTGAGCCTACACGGCATCATAGAGCGAGGCTTAGGTAAGGGCAAGGGATTTAAAGAATCAATTGACCAGCAAGTGGAGCTTGCCGCAAGTACGTTCTCAACCCATGATCCGAAATACGCAAGTGTGCTGGTGAGTAAAGGTGCCTTCGAAGAAAATCAAGGTAATTTTGTAGAGGCCGAACGCGTGCTTCTTCAGGCAAGAAAAATATTCATCGATAGCAATCATACTTCCGATCCAGTCTATGGCACACTTCTACATACCCTCATGAGCCTCTACCATGAACTTGGCAATGAAGAAAAAGAAATCGAAGAAGAAATCAATTATCAAAAGTTTATCGTAAAGGAAAATGGATATGTTTCCATCGAGTTTGTGACCTACGTGCAAATGCGATCCATGCACCTGGTTGAACAAAAAGATTTTGCCAATGCAGAAAAGGCACTACTGGAAGGTCAGCGGATTATTAAAAAAATTGACTCATTAAAAACCAGTGCGCCAGCATCTTTAATCGATATTGAAGCGAATGGTTATTCCAGTTTAGCCATGGTTTATATCTCCATGTTACAGGACTTAAATAATAAAATAAGTAAAACCGGGACAGCTGATCAAAAATCCAAATGGGTGATGGCCAAAGAAGAAGTGCTGGACCGCGCAGAAGCAGGTTTAGAGAAAAGCATTACTCTTCGACAGGGATCATCTCAAAGAATGGACATGGAGATGCAAATGATTTTACTAAAAATATTCCAGAATGATTTCGATGGAGCACAAACCGTTGCCATTCAAGCGCAAAAACATATAAAAGAGATGTGGGGCGAGGATTATCCCTTGTACGCTGATGTATTGATCACGCGTGCTTCATTGAGTGTTCAAACTAAGAATTATAAGGAAGCTTTTTCATTTTATCAGCAGGCATTCCTTCATTATAAAAACTATAGTAATGCCGTGGTTCCTTATCTGAGCGAATCGGAGAGGCAAATGTTCTTTGCAGGAATAAACAACAAACTTCAACAATTTACTTCATTTATGGTCCAGCATCATATTCAGTTAAGTCCTGAAGCAAAGGGTTCTCTCCTCGAAGCCGTCATGTTGAATAAAAGTCTTGGCCTAAATCAATTAAAAGATATTCACGAACTGCTAACTGTTAACAAAGATGTAGAGGGATTAAAGCTTATCGATGAATGGAAAAACAAAAAGGAACAACTAATTAAAGTTTACCAGTCAGAGAAAACAGAAAATACAATCTCTCAGCAAAAAAAACTAGATGAGGAAGTAAACCAGCTTGAACGCAACATTTCAACGCGATCGAATGACTTTGCTGCCATGAATTCCCATGCCAGGGCAACCTGGAAAGACCTCAGCAAAACGCTGAAACCCGGAGAAGCGCTGGTAGAAATTCTTCGCACTCAAATACAGCGTACATTAATGGATACTTCCTACGTAGCCATTGTTTTACGCTATGGAGATATCTCACCAGACTTAATAGAAATACAACATGCGGTTCTTCTAGAGAATAAACCGTTAAAATTTTATAACAACTCTATTCATACTCAGCTGCCTGATACCAGATCTTATAAAGAATTTTGGTCGCCAATAAAATCTTCACTGAAAGCAACAAAAAAGGTTTACTTTTCTCCTGATGGTTTATATAATCAGATCAATCTTGAAACCTTGTTTAATGCCGAAACCGGCAATTATCTGGCCGATGAAATTGAACTTGAGATAATCACAAGTTCACGCCAATTATTGAAATCGAAACAGCTGCATCCTGTGCGTGAAGTGGTGATGATTGGCAATCCTGATTTTGGAGGAACAGCTGTTCAGGCAATGATAAATCCGGAAGACACCGATAGACTGAATCGCGCATTCGATCCTGAACATGTAACCGACCTTCCCGGAACTAAAGAAGAAATAAACGGACTGGCGGAGATGTTAACGCAAGGCAAAATAAAAAATCATTCTTTCTCGCAGGCCGAAGCCAGTGAAGCCACCTTAAGAATGCTACAAAGCCCGCAAGTACTTCACCTTGCTACACATGGATTTTTTCTGAAAGACATCACGAATGAGAGAGAAGATTATTCCATCATGGGGTTTGATAAAAATAAATTAATAGCCAATCCAATGTTGCGATCTGGTTTACTACTAGCCGGTTGTCGCCATGGCATGAAAAACAGAAATGAAAATTCGGATGCACTCACGGATGGCATTCTCACCGCTTATGAAGCAACTAACCTTGATTTATCCAATACGCAATTGGTGGTAATGTCTGCATGCGAAACGGGCCTTGGTAAAATCATGAATGGTGAAGGTGTGATTGGCCTACCGCGCGCCTTTCTTTCGGCCGGGGCTGAAGGAGTGCTGATGAGCTTGTGGAAAGTTGATGATGAAGCCACGCAGGTAATCATGCGTGAGTTCTATAAAAAGTGGATTGAGCTTGGCAATCAGGATATAGCCTGGCGAAGCGCACAGAAAAGCTTGCGTTTAAAATACCCCGAACCCTATTATTGGGGTGCCTTTATAATGTTAAGGTAGTAGTTGTTAAATCAATTACTTTTGAATCATCTTTTTGAACTATCCTATCATGCCTTTACCTCCTCCGGGAACATCATTGTACTTTATCGCGCTCATTCCCCCTACTCCTTTTTTCGAAGAGGCACAGGCACTGAAAGAATATTTTCGGGATCAGTATCAGAGCAAGGCTTCGCTTAACTCACCTCCACACATCACCCTTCACATGCCGTTTCAATGGAAAGAGGCAAAAGAAGAAAAATTAGTAAAGGCATTAAGTGATTTTTCATTCAGAAAAAAATCGTTCTCCGTTTCGTTCAATAATTTCTCATGCTTTGCGCCAAAAGTTATTTACATTGATATCAGGCCTTCCGAATCGCTGAACGCTTTACAACATGAACTTCATCGGCTCTGCAAAACCGAATTAAACTTGTTTAACGCGCAATACCGGGATTTGCCGTTTCATCCTCACCTGACACTCGCTTTCCGCGATTTAAAGAAAGAGTTGTTCCCTAAAGCCTGGCAGGAATTTGAGGAAAAGAAATTTTCCGGTGACTTCATGATCGATAAAATTACCCTGCTGAAGCACGATGGAAAGCATTGGAAAGTCTTTCACGATTTCCATTTTTAATTGCCTTCTTATTTTACGACTTTCGATGTAAAATAAAAGTCCGATGAAGTTCACAATTACCTTAATCGCAATTTTTACATGTTCCGTTCTGCTGGCACAAACCGGTTCAGAGATTCTGCTGTTCGATCTGCAAGTAAAAAGCGGTAAGGTCATCATCTCAAACCCGAAAAACGTAACCAATCACAAAGGCTACGACAATCAGCCTTCCTTTCACACCGATCAACCCATACTATATTATTCATCATTCAATGATGATGGCCGGGCCGACATCCTATCCTTCAATTATAAAACCGGATCTACAACGGCCATTACCAAAACGCCTGAACGCGAATATTCGCCCACACTTACGCCCGACAAAAGCAGTTTGTCATGCATCATTCAACGCGACAGTGGTGCGCAAAATCTGGGAAAGTATCCTATTGATGGAGGTGAGCCTGTTGTGATCATCGATAACATGACAGTAGGATATCATGCCTGGATGGATAACAGTCACCTCGCCTTATTTATTTTAGGTGAACCTCATACTCTGCATTACCTGCGGCTGCCCACGAAAAGAGATACTATTCTTGCGCAGAACATTGGCCGGTCATTACACAAAATACCGAGCGAGCGGGCCATCAGTTTCATTCAAAAAACAGCAGACAACAACTGGGAAATCAAAAAACTGGAATCAGCGAATATGACGATCACCACGGTGGCTGCCACCCTGCCGGGCAGAGAAGATATTGCATGGACAGCCGATAAAAAGATCATCTCCAGCGATGGCACAAAAATCTATTTTCTTGATCCTGTCAATGGAAAGAAGTGGATTGAAGTCTCCGTTGAATCCGGTAGCGAATTACTGAAAGGAGTAACGCGCTTATCGGTAAATACTAAAGGAGATAAACTGGCAGTAGTTGTCGCGGAGTGAGGTTTAGTTAAAAAATTATTTTTCACAAAAAGCTCCTTTCGCTATCCAGAGTTTTTTTACCTCAGCAACGAGAAGCCCTTGGCGAACAGCGGGGTCATTTTCTATCACCTCATTCTTCAACTCTCCATTCACAATTAAAATTCCTCCTTCCATGGCTCCGAAAATTCCTTCAGTGATTACATTGTTTGAGCCTCTCTGTTCCTTTAAATAGTCGTGATGCTTTTTAACAAGATCAGCCTGCTGATTAATATTGTCTTTCGTGATGTTGAGAACATACCGAATGAATTGATAGGTCACCATCTCATAAGGTTCTTTCGCTGCACACAACGATCCGTGTTGTGGGTAGTAGGGAAGAACTTTTAAGTTCCAACGGTTGGCTTGAACTCCCGGATCAGTCTTCAGCCATTCTTGCACCTGATCGATAGAGCTTGATTTAAAAATAAAAATACCTCCTCCACCATCAAACGGCCCTGCCGAAATCAATTTGCCTTCTTTGGCCAACCGACCGATGTTGGCCATATGGCCATCCATGATTTTCTTTACTTCGTCATCGGCAAGCTTCGTCTTGTCGGGATTATTGTTTAAAAAGACAAAAATATACTCGGGCGATTGAGCCCATGCCATCTGACCGATAAGGACTAAAATAATACCAAGAAGTTTAACTGTTTTCATGATACTAAATTTAGTAATGATTTACGTTAATTCTTTTCTCTTCTGGCCGCTAATCAAAAGCACACCAAACAAAATCATGATGGTGCCAATAATTTGAAAAACGGAAATCGTCTCATGCAAAAAGAAATAAGCCAGTATCAATGTTGAAACCGGACCAATGCTTCCTACAATGGCGGCATTGTCGGAACCAATGCGTTTGATCCCTTCTGAGACCATGTAAGAGGGAACCACCGTTGAAAAGATGGCCATCAAAAAACTGTATACATAAACCAGCGGAGGAAACCCCCACAAAGAGATATCAGAATTTAAAAAGAAATGGAGCAATACACCTATCGAGGCAAAACTCATGGCGTAGCTGTTGAATTTGGCCGCACCCACCATTGGAATTAAGCGACCGCTGCCAACAATATAGGCTGCGTAGGTAAACGCACAGATAAAAATGAATACAGATCCTAAAATAAAATCACCGCTTTGCGCGGATTGCACATTGGCCTCGCTGATAAAGGCAACCAATAACCCGATATACGTAATCGCTAACGCTACCCATTGAATCGGTTTTATCCTTTCTTTGAAAATTAATGAGGACATCAGCATCACTAATGTTGGGTAAATGAAAAGAATCAAGCGCTCGATGCCAGCCGTTACATACTGCAATCCTAAAAAATCGAGTAAACTGCTGATGTAATAACCCAGACAACCAATGGCAGCAACACTTATCCATTGCCGAGTGGTAAATTTTACATTCGTTTGTTTTGATGAAGATGCAAACGCAGATACGGCAAAAAACGGCAGTGAAAAAACCATGCGTAGTGCTAACAAGGTAATCGCATCCACGGTGGTATCGCGATAAGCAAGTTTTACGAAGATGGCTTTTGTTGAAAAGCACACCGCACCCAGAAGTGCAATGAGCACACCGGCCATAAAATACTTGTACGACTTCGCTAAGGATGGCATGCTATTCCAGCAACAAGCACACGCACCAGCTTCATCAGATCAGCCTCGCTATTATATAAATTTGGAGACACACGAATCGCATCGCCACGGAATGAAACTGATATTTTATTTTTTTGCAAAGCTTTTTTGATTTTATCTGCGTGGGCGCTGGCAGGTAATCTAACGCCAAACAAATGATGTCCTCTGAATTTTTCATCCTCCACGCAATAACCAGCTTCTTGCAATATGCTGATGGGTTTACGGGCAATTCTTGCACAATACTGTTGAATCGCTTTCGGTTTCCATTGGTTGATTTGCTTCATGGCTTCAAGCAACATAGGCAATAAAATAAAATTACTATGCTCGCCTACTTCATAACGCAATACTCCTGGTTGATAGTTGGTTTCATAATTTACCAGACCAGCAAAGTTTTCACTGTTGAGTCGGTTAATCCAATTATCTTCTACGGGTTTACCCTGATCAAAATATTCTCCATAGTAAGCAAGCCCCAATGAATACGGCCCCATCAGCCACTTATATCCGGCACATACTAATGCATCGGGTTGTATTTCTTTTACATCAAAAGGCAGTGCTCCTACTGACTGCGTTCCATCGATGATGAGAAGTGCACCGACATCTTTAGTGCGCTTTCTTATTTCTTTCAGATTGAATAAAGTGCCATCTGCCCAATGAACATTACCCAATGCCACTAATTTTGTATTGATGTCAATGGCTTCAAGCAATCGTTCGTTCCACACCTTTCCTCGATTGACCAACTCATGAGGTGGCGCTACTACTTTTATTTTTGCACCAGTAGTTAGATGCACCTGATGCCATGGGTAGTAGTTACTGGGAAATTGTTCTGCGGCTACGATGATATTATCAGAAGCCGATAGCTTAATGTTGTTCACCACATTAGCCATGCCATAAGAAACGGAAGGCACCAACACCACACGATGGGCTTCACCGTTAATCAGTTTTGAAAATTCCTTTCTTAGTTTTTCGGTGTCCTTAAAAAAATCTTCACCTGTAACCGCAGCCGGATTTCTTTTTGCCCTAATACCTTCAATGCCTTTGTTTTCAACAGCCTTCAACATGGGCGACATATAGGCGCAATTGAGATACACATTGCCCGATGGCAAAGAAAATTTAGCTCGTTGATTGGTCAGCATGACTAATAGTTTTGATGGGTAAGTCCTAGCGAATCTCTCAGGTAAAGAAATTCATTTTTATTTTTTGTCCAGTAGTTGGTGATCAGTTTCTTGTCCAGGGTTGCTGTTGTCGTATACTCATTTCCGTTTTGCACAAACTTCTCTGTCCAGCCTTTGATGTGATGTGGAAACGCTTTCTCATATTCAATGGCAAGATTTCGGTGATGCGAAGGATAAGTAATCACGTAAGTAACAAGATCTGAAGCTTCCTCTTTGGTGCAGATTGCTTTCTCTCTATTGAGGCCAACATGACTTAATCGAGAAAAAAATAATCCGGGAATTATTTCCACTTCACCAACAGGAAGGCTTTGCGGATTCAATCGGATGCGGTTCCAGAGTTCATCTTCCAACCACGTCACTTTTAAATTCAGCGTTTCATCTCCTTCCTTTTCAAAGTATGAGTGACCTGTAATTACGTAGTTCTTATGCTTAAGATTCAATTGCGAAAAAACCTGACCACACCATTCCTGCGCAGTCATGGTAAGCTTTATGGTATGAGGACCCTGATTGAAGTCAACCGGTGTAAACGCAGAGAGCATCATCGAGTAAGGATAAATTCCGGTAACAAAATTTTTGGTCAAGTTTAGCTTAAGCACGCTTACTTTGTCTTCACCGGCCATTTCGGGATTATCCAGCTTTACTTGTTCGCTTTTGGAAAAGTCTTCGGTAACAAAAATCATCATGGCCTTGCCTTTGCGCCCCTCACCGTATCGGCTTTGAATGAGATTATACGAGTTTACTTCAGCGTTGCCGGCATACCAGTAGTTTTTAAAATCAATGGAAACATTTGAGTCGATCAAGTTATCTGACTTTTGCTCTGCACACGAAATTAAAAGGAGTGGCAAGAAAAAGGATAAAAACAGTTTATAAGGGTCAAATTTCACCTTCACTCATTTAATAATTTAAACATAACTTAACTTTTGGTGTTGATTACATGCACGGTTACCAATTTTGTCAAACAAACATTAACACACACAGCTAAACTGCTATGACTCAGAAAGAAATCTATAAAGGGATCGAGTTTGTTCGCATTTCAAATCTTCCAAAGGAACAAAATGAGATAATCAACGCAGTCTTCCCAAAAGAGAAAATTATTAAGATTCTAAGAAATGAGGTAGTCTTAAGAGATTGCATTCAATATCAAGATTGGTTAAAAAACAACTATCAAAGATAGCCTGATCTTGTAATAAATAAAACGGAGAATTCATTCTCCCCTTCCTGTAAGCTGGCATTCAAATGAGTTAATCCCTAACCCATACAGCTCATCATCATTTAATGAGGTGTCTTATCGCTGAATGATATTCATTCCATAGTTCGTATACGATTTGCGATGCCGGTTTCACTTCTTTGATCGAAGCCGCAGCCTGACCTATTTCCAACTCGCCCTCAATCAGATCGCCTTCAAAGATTCCCTTTTTCGCTCTTCCTCGGCCTAATAGTTTTTGTAGTTCTTCAGCAGAAGCTCCTTGCTGTTCTGCTTTTAATATTCGTTGATAGAATTCGTTTTTGATCAGACGCACCGGAGTAAGTTGCTTCATCGTGAGAGCCGTGTCTCCTTCATTAAGTTCAATGATTTTATTCTTAAAGGCTTCATGCGCTGATGATTCCAAACTTACTGCAAAGAGAGTTCCGATCTGAACACCTTCAGCACCCAACGCTTCAACAGCCAATATTGCTTTTCCTGAGGCGATACCTCCTGCGGCAATCACTGGAATTGAAACCGCATCGCAAACCATGGGAATCAAACAGAGTGTCGTGGTTTCTTCGCGGCCGTTATGTCCACCTGCCTCAAATCCTTCGGCAACAATTGCATCAACTCCCGCTTGTTCACTTTTTCTGGCAAACTTTGCACTTGAAACAACATGAACTACCGTTATGCCCTGTTCTTTCAAGTAGCCTGTCCAAAGGGAAGGATTGCCAGCCGAAGTAAATACAATCTTGATGTGCTCATGCACCAGAATTTTCATAATCTTATCAACCTCCGGATATAACAAAGGTACATTCACTCCAAATGGTTTTGAGGTGGTGGCCTTACATTTCCTGATATGCTCCTGAAGCGTCTCTGGGTGCATAGAACCGGCTCCGATGAGACCCAAACCACCCGCCTCGCTTACGGCCGAAGCCAACCTCCAACCACTGCACCAGACCATGCCAGCCTGAATAATTGGAATGTGAATATCGAATAGATTTTGAATTCTTGATGAGGTCATTTTCGTTTATTTATGCCATAAATCCAATTCCTATGAACTTGAAAATCTGACATTTAGAATAGCCTGCTTTTAAATGGCTCATTTTGTTTGCGTTTTAGTTGTCCACAAAGAGCTGATTAATCAAAACGGGTATAATTATTTATAAATCAGATACTTAAGATATAACATTCCCTTAATGTTGACAACTCTTCATAATTGTGGAATTCTTTTTAGCCCTATATTTTGTGTGTTTCTAAGTGCTTGAATTCTACCTATTTAATCAACTTTATTTCATCTGTCTTACATGTACTATTTTTGCCAAATCAAAAGGTAAAAATAAAATTAGTTTTAACTCCGTCTCCCCATCCAATGAGATCTATTTTACTGGTAACACTTCTTCCGCTTTGTTTTTTTACCGCTAGCGCACAACAAGCAGATCACATCAAGCTAAAAGATATTCAGCAGGTAATTAATAGGCCTTCTGATAAGATTCAGGTAATTAACTTTTGGGCAACCTGGTGCGCACCTTGCGTAAAGGAAATTCCGATGTTCGAAAAACTGAACCAGACGAATAAAGACGTTGAGGTTACGCTGGTCAGTATGGATTACGATCTGGACCCAAATCCTGAAAAGGTGTATCGGTTTATGACCCGTAAAAATCTACAATCCAAAGTAGTGATATTGGCCGAACGAAATCCAAACAGTTGGATTGACAAAATTGATAAAAGCTGGAAAAGCGGCACCTTGCCGGCAACACTCATCATCAACACCAAAACCGGTAAAAGAAAATTTGTTCAGCAGGAATTACATGAAGGTGATCTCGAAAAAATGATCGAGGACGTAGCAAAATAGATTCCGCAAAGTTCAATTTTTCTTCTCTCCGACAGGTAGCTCTATATTTTCTCCCCACACATATTTATTAAACCATTGCCAGTTGTGCCAGGTTGCAGCTAGTCTCTCTCTGGGTTTTGTGATACCATGACCAAAGCCTTTATAAACAATCAACTGGCTAGGCACACCTTGATCACGAAGCCCTTGCAGCAATTCATACGCATTGGCAATCGGCACACGCCTGTCGTATTCGCCATGTTGAATTAACGTTGGTGTTTTTGCTTTATTTATGTTGGTGATTGGTGACGTCTTCTTATATATTGATTCATCGCTCCACGGTGTTGCCTTAAGGTATTGACGAGTGAATGGATGAATGTCGGTGTTCACATAATATGTCATCCAATTTGAAATTCCAGCTCCCACCGAGATGGCTTTAAATGCATTGGTATTTGTTGTAAGGAACGCAGAGATGTATCCACCCTGACTCCAGCCCATACTGCCCATTTTTGTTTTGTCAATCATTCCTTTCTTATCAAGATAATCAACACCACTCATTACATCCCACATATCCCCAACACCCAGATTTTTTACATTCAATGAACGAAATGCTTCACCATACCCCGCAGAGCCACGGTAGTTAGGGCGTAACACTAAACACCCTTTATCCAACCACTGCAAGATCGGATACACATAACTAGGCACCGGTGTTGGAGTGTCAATGCCAGTTGGACCGCCATGGATAACCACCATTAATGGATACTTTACTGAAGGGTCATAATTGGCAGGCTTGTGCAACACACCTTCTATTAAGGCACCATCTTTACTTTTCCAGGAGATCACTTCACTTTGCGCGATTTTCCAATCCGATGTCTGGTTGGTCATATTAGTAATCTGCGCGGGCAGCATCGAGGCAATGTCGGTTACAAAAACTTCATTCAATTGATTTCCATTTCTGCCGACAAAAGCAACACGAGCTCCACTTTTAGAAAATGAAAATCCATAAATCTGTTCGGGGGTTGTTAATAATGCGGTATGATTTCCAGTTTCGGGGTCAACATGATAAAGATGTCTTTTTGTTTTATTCCAAATGGAAGCATAAATACCTGTGGCTTCCCATGAAAAACCACCCAGGTCTTCATCCAGATTTTTTGCCAGCTCTCGCGTGGTGTTTGTTGAAAGATTGATCACAAACAATCTCGAGTTAGTATAAAAATTTGAAGTAGTATCGTTTACGTTGGATGTAAACAAGATTTCTTTTGAATCGGGTGACCAATCCTCTATTCCATCCGAGCTTACATTTGCAACAATACGTGTTACTTTCTTATCACTCAAATTCATTACTGATACATCCGATTTCAAAAATGAATTGATCAATGGATCAGGTTGATGTGCAAAGGTCACCTTAGATCCATCTGGTGAAATTAAAAATGAAGTGACCGCAAAATTTCCTTCGGTCAACCGTGCAGCCATCGGAAGTTCTTTGCAGCCGGCCTTCTCTTTTTGCGCATCGTCTGTTTCATAACAAGGAAGTTCTGATGGATCTCTCATATCGGGCTTGAAATCCACATGCCATAGATGCGAAAGATGATATTCCTGATCATCGGCTTCAAAGGAACCGTATCGTTTCTCGCGCTCTTTTTTTGTTTTGTCTTCCTTCTCAGATTTCAAAAAAACAAAACTATTGCCATCGGGATGCCATTCAAAGGAAGATATACCCTCCTCTTCTCTGGATATAACGCGTGCTTCTCCTCCTTCCAGGCGCATAACATAAATCTGACTCTTGCTTCCACGATCTGCCAAAAAAGCAATCCAGTGTCCGTCCGGTGAAAAAGCCGGATTGGAGCTATTATTTTTTGTCGTATTCGTTAGCTGAAAAGCTTTCTCTCCATTTTTACTGAGCCATATTTCTGTATCAAATCGATTATCATTCCAATCGGTGGTTTGCACCGTATAGGCAATATGTTTTCCATTGGCAGAAAGTGCAACACTTCCGATGCTGCGCAAAGAAATTACTTCTTCAAATGTGGGAACCTGCTGTGCAGCAGCAAGGCTGCTAACAAACATGAACAGAACTGATAAGAAACGATTCATACCAAAGCCTTTAATATTTCAATGTCCAGAAGGGGATTGATTAAAAGAAGTGGTTTTACACTGGTGGTAATCAAACCATCTTCATGGCAAACAAGTCGAAATCTAGCAATGAAACAGATCGGAACGCTGTTGATGTTTGGGAATAACTCATCATTCAAATATTTTCTAGATCATGAGGACAATACTTGTGACCATTGGTCCTTATAGGTAATTTTAAAACTATTAATATCCGCAATATGAAAGTTTTAGTTACTGGCGCGGATGGTTTGCTTGGCAGCAATTTAGTTCGAGAGCTATTGACCCGGGGAGATGAAGTTCGTGCTTTTGTTGAGCCCGGTCGGCAACAGAAAACACTGGAAGGGTTAACCCTTGAAAAAGTTCAAGGCAATCTTTTAAATCCCGAAGATGTAATGAACGCGACTCTGGGTTGCAATGCCATCATCCATTGCGCTGCGAGCACCAGTGTATGGCCAACACGATCGGCTTTGGTCAATCGTGTAAATATAGAAGGCACAAAAAACATGGTGAATGCTGTATATCAGAATAAAATAAAGCGTCTGATTTACATCGGCACTGCCAACTCATTTGGGTTTGGTTCTAAAGCCATTCCGGGTATAGAAAATAATCCATACAAATCAGAAAAATATGGCCTTGACTACATGGATTCAAAATATAAAACACAACAATTTATTTTGAATGAAGTAAAAGAGAACAAGCTACCCGCCATTATTGTGAATCCAACATTTATGTTTGGTCCTTACGATTCAAATCCGAGTTCGGGTGCAATGATTGTTGCTTTGTATAAAGGAAAAGTTCCTGGCTATACCTCAGGAGGAAGAAACTATATTTGTGCAAAAGATGCAGCAACAGCAATTGCCAATGCATTAACAAAAGGCGAAGTAGGTGAATGTTATATTTTAGGAAATCAAAATCTTTCGTACAAAGAAGTTTTTGGAAAAATTGCTACGACCATCGGAGTAAAACCTCCCTCTATTCCTATTCCTTCTGTGTTTGCAAAATTTTATGGAGGTATTGGTTCTGTTGTTGGAAAAATTACCAACAAAGCTCCTGCTATCAGTTATCCACTTTCGCGCATTGCTTGTGACGAACACTATTACTCTCCTGCAAAAGCCATTAAAGAACTACACCTTCCTCAAACACCCATAGAAGTTGGAATTAAAGAGTGTTTTGACTGGCTAAAAGGAAATGGTTATCTCAATAAATAAAAAATAGAATACGTGTCTTACTTTAAAAATAAAACAGCCATTGTTACCGGTTCGGGCATGGGCATTGGAAGAGCCATCGCGCTGGAATTATGCAAGCAGGGAGCCCACGTTGTATTGAACGGTAGAAATGAAGAGCGTTTGGAAAAGACCAGACAGACTTTTTTAGCAAGCGGATATTCTGTAATTGCTGTGGGTGCCGATGTTACGCAGATTTCAGCGTGTAACGACCTGATCCAAAAAACCATAGAAGCCTTTGGTAAGGTGGACATTCTCATTACCAATGCGGGCGTCAGCATGTCGGAATATTTTGAAAACCTCGACTCGAAGGTATTTGCTCAGGTCATTGAAAGCAACATTCATGGCTCTGCTTTTCCGGCATTGAGTGCACTTCCTGCCATCAAAACTTCTAAAGGAAGCATTGTTTTTATTTCCAGTGCCGCAGGGCTGGTTGGCTTGCCTACAGCATCAGCTTATAGTGCTGGCAAAATGGCGCTCACTGCATTAGCTCAGTCACTTCGAATTGAGTTATCTAACAGCGGAATTCATATTGGAGTTGTACACGTTGGATTTACAAAGAATGATGATGACAAACGTGTTCTCAATGCTAAAGGTGAATTGATCCCTGTAGCACACAGACCCGCTTACTTACAACAAACCCAGGAAGAAGTAGCCAAGGCAGTGCTTGATTTAATCCGCAAAAGAAGATTCAAATCAATTCTTTCTGTTGTTGGGAAATTAAATGCATTTGCCATTCGCTATTTCCCCGGCCTAGTGCTTAGCATCATTTCCTACTCGCAAAAGAGAATGGGAAATGTATATAAATCCAAAAGTTGATTCCTGGTTTTTACTTTTGACTAGGCACCGGTGGTGGCCCATCAGGAATATATGCTTTGTATAGATGCCCTGCTTTACGTTGTTCAAATTCAGCACGTACATCTTTGCGCAACTGCTCGTGTTCAAAAAGATCAACCATTGTCATCGCTAATGATTTTGCAGCGAGTGTCATTCCTTTATGTCCGATACTCATGCCTCCACAAGCCACCACACTCCAACCGTGCCATGCGGTGTTGGCAGGTGCTGTTGTTGCAACTAAAGTAATCTCCGGCACAATCCAACTAATGTCACCCACATCGGTTGATCCTCCTGTAGGATGTTCTGCTGTTTCCTTCAACGGATAAATTTTCCCATCTAATCCTTCTTGCTTACCACCTTGCACTTCCTGAATTTTCTTAGCGAATGCGATTTCATAATCGGTATATGTGATCGAACCCAAAATTTCCAAGTTCTTTTGAAGCGCCCCCGCTCCTGTGCGATTGAC
>CANIVF010000093.1 GCA_947470895.1 Bacteroidota bacterium | reverse complement strand
TGTTTGCTTACAAAAGAGATCATTTATCCAACCTCATCATCATTGCCCATAGTTGAACCTAACAAGGAAAGCTGATTCCAAAACATGCGATACATATCCAGCTTAGCCAGTAAGCCATGCGGGGCACCATAAAAAACAATTTTTCCTTTAGGTTCTAATATCTTGATGAAAATGTTGAGCTGATCACCACCGCACTGTCTATCACCAGATAAAATCCACCTTTTTTTTCCATAAGTCAGGGTAGGTAGTCTCCTTCTTATAATTATAACCAGCGTTTGCACCAAGTTTGATCGCTTTATCAAGTTTATCACAACTTCCGGACGTTATATAAACATTGGCCCCCTCAGCTTTTGCAAACAGAAAAGCAAATTGAGCTACTCCTCCACCAAAGCCAGAGATCAATACGTTTTGTCCTGCTTAAAATTCTCCTTCATGGAATAATGCTCTGAATGCAGTAAGGCCTCCCATTGGCAACGCGGTTGTTTGCGGAAAATCAAGGTGAACCGGGTTGCGATGAAACCGATCAACGGGCACCACAGCATATTCGGCAAATGTACCATGCATAGGCATACCTAAAATAGTGTACTTGCCTGATTGAACTTCAAGGTCGGAACCTCAATCAATATTTGGATTGATGACTACCCCCTGGCCTACGGACGAAGCCTAAACAAAAATTCTAATGTATGTGTAAAAAAAACGTACTAGAAAGGAGTTTCATCATCCCTTCCTGGAGAAGGTGGCGGATTATCGCGGGATGAGTTGAGCCTGCTCTCCCGCGTGATGCTACTCATTGACGTGAGACCATCTGGTGCATCATAATCAGCAAACTTGGTGTACTTGCCAATGAATTTCAACTTCACATTTTCTAAAGAACCATTTCGGTGTTTGGCGATAATTACTTCAGCCATACCCTGCGTAGGCATACCTTCTTCATCTAACGAAAGCTTATAATATTCAGGACGATATAAAAACATAACAATGTCGGCATCCTGTTCAATTGATCCCGATTCACGTAAGTCGGCAAGCTGTGGACGTTTATCACCACCGCGGGTTTCAACACTACGACTCAACTGTGAAAGTGCTAAAACCGGAACATTTAACTCTTTGGCGATTCCCTTGAGTGCGCGCGATATCGATGCAATTTCCTGTTCACGATTTCCACCCGCTTCTCCTTTCATCAACTGGAGGTAGTCGATTACAATTAGTTGGATGTTATGCTCGGCCTTTAACCTGCGGCACTTGGCACGAAGTTCTAGTATGGAGAGCGCTGGTGTATCATCAATAAATATAGGAGCAGTTGACAAACTGGTGGTTTTATGAACCAATTGTTGCCACTCAAACTCTGCGAGATTTCCTTTTTTAATTTTCTCCGATTCCAATTCTGCCTCGGCTGAAATCAATCGATTCACCAACTGAAGTGAAGCCATTTCTAAAGAGAAAATAGCTACCGGTATTTTAAATTCAACCGCGGCATTGCGCAAAGCTGAAACAACGAAAGCCGTTTTACCCATACCAGGCCGTGCAGCGATAATAACCAAATCAGATTTCTGCCAACCGGATGTAACGCGGTCGAGACGTGAAAATCCGCTGGGCACACCGGTTAGACCATCCTTATGATTCTTCTTCTCCTGAAGCTCCTGAATTGCACGAAACATGAGTGATTTCATGTTGTCGTAATTCTTTCTCAGGTTGGAGTCGGAGATCTGAAAGATATTTTGTTCGGTTTTGTCAAGGAGTTCAAATACATCGGTAGTGTCCTCGTAAGCATCATGATGAATCTGTGAGGCAATCTGGATGAGGTCGCGCTTGATTGCCATTTCAATAATGATACGGGCGTGATACTCGATGTTGGCAGCTGAACTTACTTTTGACGTTAACTCAGCGATA
Source organism: Bacteroidota bacterium (assembly GCA_947470895.1). GTDB lineage: Bacteria > Bacteroidota > Bacteroidia > Cytophagales > Cyclobacteriaceae > ELB16-189. Next base: position 16,474 of record CANIVF010000093.1, on the reverse strand, counting down.
TAATAAGCCCCTCCTACTACTTCAAGCTTAGCACTTTTGCGGAGTTGGGCAACCACCGTACGCATGTCAACCGGCTCTGAAGCCTTGAACAAATCGGTGATGGCGTTGTAGATCTCTTTGTGTTGCTCGGTATAGAAATGCTCGGGACGTAAAAATTCAATCACCGCAGTGAGTGCATTCTTCTCTAACATGAGAGCCCCTAAAATGGCTTCTTCCAGATCGAGCGCCTGAGGCGGAAGCTTGCCTAAACTTTCAGAGATATCTCTTACCAAAAGTTTGGACTTACTTCCTGTTCCGCTCAACACAGAACTTAACCTCACTGGCGTTGATCTTTGCTCCATACTTCGTGGTTGTTGTACGTAGTTTCTTTTAGGGCAACAAACGTACCCTTAAGATTTAAACTACCTTCAACAAGTTATCTACATTCAAACGTGTGAGATTGTTAATAAATTCCGAAGTGTGTTAATTATTATAATTTTAAAGGACAGACCCCAGCTCTTTTAAACCACAAACATTTTACTTTATATTTAGCATTTTAATTAAATTATCAACTTGACTTCGACTGAAATTTACCAGCAATCCATTGATAAACAACGAATACTAGTTGTTGGAGTAGGTAGTGATTTAATTACCTCAATCATTGAGCACACACTCCGATTTCATCATCGGAAGTTCACTTGTATCAAGTCAGGAAATCCAGCATCGATTCTACATGATTCACCTGTAATCATTCTGGAGAGCAAGTCTCAACCTATTGATTACAAACATCATATCATCATTTTAGGCAATAACGGTACCACTGAAGAACTCGTAGAGTTGCAAACATTGGCCGATGCAACTCCAAAGGGAGGTACCATTATTTACCCAAAAACTCATGCAGGGTTAAACAAAATAGGTTCGAAGGAGCGGGCTGATGTACAGGCTATAGGTTATGAAGATTACAAGCATGAAGACGTGGATGGAAAAACAATGCTCATTTCCAGTACCAAAGAAAGATTTCCTGTAGAGCTCAATACTGATCTTGACCTTCAGTGTGTTAGTGCTGCTAAAGAGCTGCTTAAAAAGATAGGAATCAGCAGTGATAATTTTTACAGGTCCATAAGTACATACAAGCCTTCGTAGTACATTTCATAATTATTAAAATCTCCATTTCTTCCCACTTACTATGAAGCTTAATCTTAAAATACCTCTTTGCTTTTTCGATCTTGAAACTACCGGAATCAACATCACACAAGATCGCATTATTGAAATTGCCGTTATCAAAATGATGCCGGGAGGAGAGATAATCAAGAAAAGTAATTTTGTTAATCCAACTGTTCCCATCCCACCTGAATCAACACTTATACATGGAATCACGAATGAAGTGGTGGCCGATAAACCTGCCTTTAAAGAGATCGCCAAAGACTATGTGAAATTTTTTGAAGGTGCCGATCTCGCAGGATTTAACATCCTCAAATTTGATGTTCCCATGCTCGTAGAAGAGTTTCTGAGAGCGGGGGTCGAGTTTGATTACAGTCGCAAAAAACTGATCGATGCTCAGAAGATTTTCCATATGATGGAAAAGAGGACACTTTCAGCTGCGTTCAAATTTTATTGCGGCAAAGAGATGACCGATGCCCATTCAGCCGAGGCTGACACACAAGCCACACTGGATGTGTTAGTCTCCCAAATAGAACGCTATGAAAATCAGGAGGTGACTGATGGACTAGGAAATAAGGTTGGTGTTATTAAAAATGACATGGAAGAGTTGAATAAACTCACGGCTACTGAAATGGTTGATTTAGCTGGACGAATGGTTAAAAATGATAAAGGTGAGCCTGTTTTTAACTTTGGTAAACATAAAAACAAACCAGTATTAACGGTTTTTAAAGAAGAGCCCTCCTATTATGACTGGATGATGAAAGGTGACTTCTCTCTGGACACTAAACGGAGGCTTACTGAAATAAAGCTGAGCAGTTTAATGAAATAGAAGAAGCTATTTCTATATCTCCTTCCACGTATGATCGGCCAGTAATTTTACAGCAGCCAGAAATTTATAGGGAGCTTTCTTACCCCACTCCTTTGGGCTGATCATCGAAACCAGATGAGTACCGTCTTCTTTTTCGTAGAGATAATAAGATTGACCAATTACAGGAGCAAAACTGATTTTCGAATCATAGATGCTCATAGACAACTCCTTTCTCTTCTGGATCTCCTTTGCCTGAATCGCAAGCAATTCAATCTGCTGCCTGATCTGGGTGAGTTGCATGTTAGTTTGCTCCTCCATCGCGCTGAGTGCTTGATGCCGGATTACACCTAATTCCGTTGGCTTTATCACCGCTCCAGATACAGATGCTGAATAGGGAAGAACACTTAATTGCTTATGATAAATCTCTTCATTGTCGAATTTTTCACCCCGATTGTTGTGATGAGTTTGTATTATCTTAAGATATCCTTTCGGAGTAATCTCATGCCTCACTTTTAGAGACACAAGCTCGTTTCTGAAGAAATTTGTTTCAAAAGACTGAGGATCCAAAAACTCAGACCTGATCGAATCGCCCAACTCAGCATTATCAAACGTGCGTAGTTCACCATCAGGGACCACAGTATACTGAGAAGTAAAAGCCTCATCTTCAAGGGATACCCAATTCATACTGATATTGAGTTGCTTACCAGTACCCCCCAACTCAATTTTATAAATCCCAGACTTTGGCCGCTGCCCTAATTCATAGCTTCCTCTCTCAGGAAATAACTGCCAGGATGCAAGGAAGTTATAGGCTTCTAACATAACTATTTTGAACTTCGGTTTTGATTGAACGTATAGTCAAAACCCAATTGTGCTTGAACTGTTCAAAATTACTTTTTATAATATTGAGTTGCCTCTGGTATCCATCCTTCCAAATCCTTGATGCGCGTCTCGTGCGAAGGGTGGGTGGACAAGAACTCAGGTGGTTGTTGGCCACCACTTAACGTTGCCATTCTTTCCCAAAATTTTGGTGCTGTTGCAGGATCATATCCGGCCATAGCCATAAAAATTAATCCCATATGATCTGCCTCGGATTCATGGCCTCTTGAGAATTTTAGCATCCCCACATTGGTGCCCATCCCCACAGCCTTCATAAATATTTGTTGCGTGGCGGTAGGATTTTGTCCCATAGCCGCACCAATTTTACTCATTCCAAACTCAGCCAGCAAACCCTGACTCATTCGTTCAGCGCCATGATTGGCGATAGCATGAGCTACCTCGTGGCCCATCACCACGGCAACACCCGCTTCATCTTTACAGATGGGTAATATGGCAGTATAAAATGCCACCTTGCCACCAGGCATACACCACGCATTCACCGTTTTATCATCCTCAATCAGATTGAACTCCCAATGAAAGCCTTCAAGCTGTTCACTCGCTCCTTTTTCAGCCATGTACTTCTCTACGGCCTTCTGTATATTAACTCCAACCCGCTTCACCATTTCAGTCTGCTCCATGTTGGTAGAAATTGGTCCCTTCTTAACCACATCCTGATATTGTAGGGCCGACATCTGATTAATCTCAGCACTTGATACGAGACTCAATTGCTTGCGCCCTGTAACGGGCACCGTAGCACAACTATATAAAACAGTAAGAGCAAATACTATGATTAACACTTTTCTTATCATATCGTTTTTATGTTTTTCCGGAGGTAAAGGTATAACGACCAAACATTAAAAATTCAAAATTCTGTGACAAATTGAGTATTTGCCTTTAGAATGTTCATAAATTTGCCAAAAAGTAAAATATCGCTATGAGAATCTTTGCAATAGGTAGAAATTATGCCGAACACATTAAGGAATTGAATAATGAACGTCCGGATGAACCTGTTATTTTCACCAAACCTGATACTGCCATCATTCGCAATAACGGTCCGTTCTATTATCCCGATTTTTCAAAGGATATTCATCACGAGGTAGAGTTAGTGTTACGAATTTGCAAAGAAGGAAAAAACATCGAAGAGAAATTCGCCTCCAAGTACTACGATGCCATCGGAATAGGGATTGATTTTACCGCTCGTGATATACAAGCCAAGCTGAAAGAAAAAGGATTGCCTTGGGATATCGCTAAAGGATTTAATGGCTCTGCTCCCATGTCTGACAAGTTTATTCCGGTGACTGATTTTAAAGACATTAAAGACATCAATTTTAAATTGGAAGTTGATGGACAATTAAAGCAACAAGGAAATACGAGTCTGCTGCTTTTTCCGTTTGAGTATATAATATCCTATTTATCTAAATTTTTTACGCTGCGAACTGGTGATTTGATTTTTACCGGTACTCCCAAGGGAGTAGGCCCCGTAGCCATTGGAAATAAATTATCCGCCTATATTGAAGATGAGAAGTTACTCGAGTTTGAAGTTAAGTGAAGTTGTATTTTTTTACCTATTAATTTTTTGCGGACAAACATACGCTCAATTCAGTCCAGATAAGACTGTTTCGTATGGCGCTGCATCGAACAATTATCTGTTTCCCATTCGACCCGGTAACACATCGATCATCACTGGTACGATGGGTGAATTGCGTAGTACACATTTCCATGCAGGCCTTGATATTGATACGCCTGGAGTTGGTTCGCCTGTGCTCTCTGTTCAGGACGGCTATATCTCTAGAGCAACCTGCACAACAGGTGGATATGGAAACGTTCTATTCATCACACATCCCGATGGAAATACTACTGTTTATGCGCACCTCGATGAATTCAAAGGAGCTGTTGGAGACTACGTAAGACGGGAGCGATACACACGGAAAGTTTCTGAAATTGATCTGCAATTTAACCCAAATCAATTCCCGGTTTCGCGCGGTGAAGTCATTGCCTTATCTGGTAATACCGGAGGTTCAGGTGGACCCCATCTTCATTTTGAAGTGAGGAATAACAATAATGAAGCAATCAATCCGCTTGTCTATAGGTTCAGTGAGGTGAAGGACCATGTAGCACCATTGGCTTTTAAGATTGCTTTAAAGACTATGGATAGCAAATCCAGAATTAATGATCAGTTTGGTCGGTTTGAATTTTCTGTGGTGCGCAATGGAAATACTTATTCGCTTCCCTATCCTATTTTAGCGAGCGGTCATATTGGTGTGGAAGTATTAGCGCACGACAAAATGGAAAACACGCGCTTCCGGTATGGAATTAACTATATCGATATGAAAGTGAATGGTCAGGTCATGTTCACCCAAACCATCGATAAAATTGATCTGAGTGAGAGCAGAAGAATATTGACATTAATGGATTATAAAGCGCTAGAGTTGAAAGGGGCACGTTATAACAAACTATATATTGACGATGGTAATGAATTGAATTACTATTCTACTACCCAGAAGAAAAGTGGCGTTGTAGTCGATAATACAGAAACACCTGTATGGATATCATTAAAAGACTTTGATGGAAATATCAGCAATATCAATTTTACTTTGAAGCCATCAAAACCTGTTGACGAAACCCTATTACTTGGCACGATCATAAAACCCTTTGAAACGGAGTATCAGGAAAACATTTTGAAACTTTCGGTAAAGACTTGCTTGGAGGAAAAAGGAGAAATAGCCATTTGGCAAAAAGGAAAATCCACTCCTTTAGATGCCGCCTATAGAGGAAAAAATCAATCTGTTTATCTTATTGATCTTCAGCAATATCTGCCCGATTCGATAAGTACCTGCCATGGTTCAATCAATTATTCATTTCAGGATCGTATTCCGTCTGAAACTGACTATACCTATTACAGTAATATTTTGGATGTTGAATTTTCTGAGCGTGCTCTGTATGACACGATGTTTTTGGCCGTATCTTATGATACGCAGACTGGTAATGAATCGTTTAAAATTGGAAGCAGACTTGTACCATTACACCAGTCGGTAAGCATTACATTAAAACCTCTTCTTAGTTACACGCTTACCAAAAACCTTGGAGTTTACCGAAAAGAAGGAAACTCGTATAGCTATTTACCTGCCGAATGGAAAAACAACAGGGTGCGTTTTAATACGCGAGAGTTTGGTGAATTTGTTATTCGAAAAGACACCCTGGCTCCTTCCATTTCCCCGGTGAGTGTTAACGCAACCTCTGCACGATTGAAGATCAAAGACAATCTTTCAGGAATTTCTTATTTTGAAGCAACCATAGATGGTGAATGGCTGTTAATGGTTTATGATTATAAAACCGGCTACATTAAATCTGAAAAACTGGATAAGACAAAACTCCTGAAAGGTGATTTTGAATTAAAAGTGGTGGATAACGCTGGCAATGAAAAAATTTATAAACAAAAAATGCGATAGGTATGGCAGTTACGGCAGGATCAAAAGCACCCGACTTTAAAATCAAAGATCAGGATCGAAATGATGTTATTCTCTCGAACCTCAAAGGAAAGAAAGTAGTTCTCTATTTTTATCCAAAAGATATGACGCCAGGTTGCACTGCTGAAGCATGCAGCTTACGCGACAATTACAAAGCTCTTCAAAAAGCCGGCTATGAAGTATTCGGAATCAGTTCAGATGATGAGAAATCGCACCGCAAGTTTATAGAAAAAGAGAAACTTCCATTCCGCCTACTCGCTGATACCGATAAATCTGTTCACGGAAAGTATGGCACCTGGGTAGAAAAGTCCATGTATGGTAGAAAGTATATGGGCACAGCGCGTGTTACCTTCATCATAGATGAAAATGGAGTAATCCTTGAAGTCATCGAAAAAGTGGATACTAAAAACCACGCACAGCAGATTTTAGGCAGCAGCCCAGCCTCCAATGAAACGAAACCTAAACCTAAACCATCAAAAAAAGTCGCTGCCAGACCAGTGAAGAAGGTAGTAAAAAAAGTGGCTAAGAAAGCTGTCAAAAAGAAAAAATAGCCAATCACAAATAGAAATAGATTAAGCCCTTTCCTTCAACGGGTTTTTTATTTCCAACAGGTATGTAATGCTTCCAAACCGCCTTATATTCGCACAAAGTTTCAATTTATGGCACAATCCGATATCGCCCATCTCAAGAAGGTTGCATCTCAAGTAAGAAGAGATATTGTTCGTATGGTACATGCTTGTCAAAGCGGCCACCCGGGAGGTTCATTGGGTTGTACGGACTTTTTGGTTGCCCTCTACTTTCATGAACTTAAGCATGATGCTAAGTTTAACATGAATGGGAATGGCGAAGATTTGTTCTTCCTTTCCAACGGTCACATTTCTCCGGTTTGGTATTCTACGCTGGCGCACGCTGGTTATTTTGAGCCGAAAGAATTGGCTACATTCCGAATGCTGAACACACGTCTGCAAGGCCATCCTGCTACGCATGAACACCTACCTGGAATACGCGTGGCTTCCGGATCTTTAGGTCAGGGATTATCCGTTGCGATTGGTGCCGCTCAAGCCAAGAAATTGAATGGGGATAATAGCTTTGTTTATGTTCTGATGGGTGACGGAGAACAACAGGAAGGTCAGGTGTGGGAAGCTGCCATGTATGCTGCTCATAATAAAATGGACCATGTAATTGCTACTATCGACTATAATGGTCAGCAGATTGATGGACCTGTTGATAAGATTTTGTCATTGCTGGATTTAAAAGCAAAATGGGAAGCATTCGGTTTTACCGTTGTAGAATTCAATGGCAACAACATGGAAGAAGTAGTAACTGGATTAGAAAAAGCGAAATCTCTGGCAGGCCATGGAAAGCCCGTGCTTAACCTGATGAAAACCGAAATGGGATTTGGTGTTGATTATATGATGGGGTCACACAAATGGCATGGCGTTGCACCCAACGATGAGGAGCTTAAGAAGGCATTGGCACAATTGGAAGAAACCCTTGGGGATTACTGATCAACAGTGATCATCGTAACTTAATTTCTTAGTTTTTTTTAAGTCCCTGAATCACCACGTTACCTGTTCCATCCGACTGACACGGATATTGGAATTCATTTTTAAGCTTTTTGCGATCATTGATGGTTTTGAAAAAATCATCGAGGTATTTAGTCGTAGATTTCACATAACCTTCCTCGAGCCAAAGACTTTCCGTATATATCTTATAGAGTTGATCTTTGATTTGACTGTACCTGGCAAAAACGTCTTCAAATTGTTTCATATCGTTTATGCAATACCCTCGGTAGCGCCTTACACGAGTCGAGGTTAATAATAATTCTGGCGCGGGTGCGGCATAAGGTGCACCAACAATACCCGCATGATCAAAATCGTAAGGCACAGTAGAAGGAATAGCTAAAGAATCACTGGCTATCAATTTCACATTCTGTAAATATTGAACCGACCAATCTGTGTTTCCTATTAAGTATTCAAAAACCGCCATATTCAAAAAGTCATCGCGTTGGGTCTGCTGTGGTTTCACGAGCCTGCCTTCAACTGCTACTACATTATTTCTCTTTGCCATTTGATCCTCCTCTTCCAGTAATATCCCATAAAGAGATTCAACTTCTTTCATCTTAGTCTTAGGATCATCGCTGGCCAATGTGAATTTTACCAAACGTGCTCTAAAACTTTTAGGGGTAATCAGGTTATACATTTTATAAACCGCGTATTCTCTGACTACGTATTTTTCATCCTTGCAGGGTGTAACGAGTTTAATCTTATCCTGATCACTAAAGATTGTATTAGCACTTGTTTCACCAGAGAAGTGCAAGAGTAATGGAGGGTAGTTACAATTTTGTTTAAGTTTCCTAAAATGGCCGCGAACTTTAATTTTGACAGGTACATGACTCAATTTATCCGCATCGCTATAAGATAAATTAAAGTTGTGGAATTGTGGATCGTCACCCCGGTCCTGCATCAACCCCGTAACATCTCCGGTCAACGTTATTTCAAGAAGCTTATCATCATTAAACAATACGGAAGATTGTGGATATGCTGTAAAAGAAATCAGTGCCAAGCAAAGTATAGACACGCAAAAAGGTAAAGGGAATTTATATCTCATTTGGTAAATCGGTATTGATCGAAACAGTACATTCTAAAACCCAGCATCTGGGTTGCACTTTACTTACTCAACTAACTTGCCCTGAATTTCATAATAAATAAAAGTATTATTAAATTAGTATTTGAATTCTTTTGTACGGATTCAAAATTTTTAGTTGACTTTATCTAATAGAAAACCAAAAAATCCTATGAAAAAGGCTTTGTCTAGCTATTTTTCAACCATCTGCTTATTTAAAGCCATGGTTGATGGGGTGCATTACAATTTTTCGCGGTTCGTTTTTCTGATTGCCATACTCATCCCTTTTTATGGCAACGGTCAACAGCAAGTTCCTATGTCAGATTTCGTCTTGTTTTCAGGTGCCGGAGGTCCTGGAACTTCAACCTGCAGTAGTCCGGGGTATGCCGTGCAGCTGGGAAGCTCATCAAGTGTAAACGGAGGCACCATAGGAAGCCTCAGGCTTGTTAAAACTACCGGCACAGTAAATATTATCGGCAATGTATTCAGCAGTGGAACTATCGTTCTGGCCAATAGCAATACCGTTACGGGTAAGATTTCAGCATCTAATTCACCATTAGTTTCCGGAACCATTCTATCAGTGGGATCGGGCGCTAAACTCGGTGGTGATATTGACGTTTTTGGGAATATAATCGTGAGTGGCGGAATAGTTTCTGGTAAAGTTACCACCAATTCATCGTATCAGGGTCCCACTCCTGCTGGAGGTAAAGTAATTGGTAGCCCAACTCTTCCTGTTTTTCCTGCATTGCCAAAAATTACCTTGTTTGATCCCTATCCACAATTGCCAGATATCAACACAACTAAAACCATAACACCCGGAAAATACGATGACATCAAACTTCCAGGAGGTAAAACACTCACATTTAAAGGAACTGGGGTTTACGTAATCGATGAAATTGTGAATAAAGGTACAAACACATTTGTTTTTGATTTCGAAAACAAGTCGACAGGCTCTTTCATTATTTATGTGCACGAAAATGTAAGCCTTGATAAAATAGGTGTGAATATGATCAATGGTGGTAGTGCCTCACGCATTTTCACCGAAGTTCATGGAACAGGATCAGGTACTGACAGGTATGCATTTAGTATATCAAACGGCTCTTCAGCGGGTACAAAATCAAGATGGATGGGTACAGTTTGGGCTCCCTTTGCTGCTATCAATATTGGATCAGGCACAGGAAATAGCGAAGTGACTGGTGCACTTTGGAGTGGCACACAAGTGAATATACAAAGTGGTGTTAATATTATCTATGCCCCGTATCATGAGTGCATAACACCTAACGCAAATGCAGGTGCTGACAAGGAGGTTACATGTTCAGCCACAACCGTTCAACTCAGTGGATCATCAACTAGTGCTGGTGTAACATATAACTGGATAGCCAGCAATGGTGGAAACATCGTATCCGGTGCCAATACATCAAGTCCTACAGTAAGTACAGCGGGTACCTACACCCTTACAGTTACATCTGGAGCATGCACTGCCAGCGATATAGTCTTAGTCACATTGAACAATACTCCACCCGTAGCAAATGCTGGCGTGGATAAAGTGCTCACATGCGCGACCACCTCAGCACAATTGAATGGTACGTCTTCTACATCAGGGATAACCTATAGCTGGGTGGCAACCCTTGGGGGGAACATTTTATCAGGTGCAAATACAGCAACACCGACTGTCAATGCCGCAGGTACCTATACTTTAACCGTGACCGTAACTTCAAGCGGATGTAAAGCTACTGATGTAACCTTAGTCACACTAAACAACACTCCTCCAACCCTTTCTGCAAATAATGCGATTGTCTGTAGCAATGCAGACAGCAGTACTGAATCAACCGTAGACTTAACAGGTTACGTAATTGCTGAAGAAGGATCTAATGTAACCTACAGCAAAGACGGAATCGTGATTTCACAGCCTGCAACTTATTTGGCTGCGCAAGGAGACATAATCACTACAATGGCGATCAATGGAATTGGCTGTTCCAGTGAAGTCAATTTCAGTATTCAGGTAAACGACCGTCAGAAATTTGGGGTGTGCGCACCTCTTAATGGTAAAGTTTACGAGGTTATTGGTTCTGAATTAACGATGCTGCAGCAATCTTTTGACTCTCAACATCCTGTAATTACCAATGAAGTATTCTTCACTAAAGGAGATAAGGTTTTAATTGAAATCATATTTTACGAAGGGCAATTGAACAATGTTCTTCCTATCCTTGAAGGGGCTCCCTTCGGGTTAGAATTAGATCCCGACATCAGCGATTTTGAGGATGACCGGATCATTGCCGGATTCTTTCCTATAACAAATCTGGAGAAACTCAATACGATAAATACAGATCAAGGAATTGACTTGATCAAATTCGTTCGCCCAGCTTTTCCTCCGGTTGGTAATGTTGGCGATGCAACTACTCAGGGGGACACCGTAATGCGATCGTACCTGGTTAGAAAGGGGTATCTTAATAAAGATACTAATAAGCCTATTGCCGGAAGTGGAATTAAAATTGGTGTTCTTTCTGATAGTTACAATACTCTTTTTACAACGGGTGGAGGACCAGCCGCGATCGATATTGGCAACTGGGACCTTCCCGGAGATACTGACCATCCTTTCGGATTATTACCTCCTGTACAAGTACAAAAAGACTACCCAACCAAGTACGGATCTGGCAAAGACGAAGGCAGAGCTATGTTACAAATCATTCATGACATCGCTCCACTCGCAGAACTTTCGTTCCGCACTGGTTTCTTAACAGCTGGTGATTTCGCCAAAGGTATTTTAGAATTAAAAGATGCAAACTGCAAAATCATCGTAGATGATATTACCTACATGACTGAACCATTCTTCACCGATGGAAAAGTTGCCCAAGCTGTTAACCAGGCTGCAGCAGCAGGAGTCTCCTACTTTACTTCTGCAGGTAATTTCGGAAACAAATCTTTTGAAGGTGTGTTTATGGCTGCAGAAGATGCTTCCATTCTGCTTCCAAGAAATGGGGGTACTTTGGCTGGAAAAGTCCACACATTTGGTCCTGGTGATACTGATCAAACATTAACAGTATATCCAACCCTACCGGGAGAAGTCACAAATTATACCATTGCACTGCAGTGGAATGATTCACTTTATTCCATTGGTCAAGCCGGCACTCAATATGATCTGGATATTTATTTAAAGAATTTTCAAGGAGTTCCGCTATTCGGATTCAATCGTAATAATAACGGTGGCGACCCGGTTGAGATTCTAAACTTCTCTGTGTCAACAAAAACTGAAATCAAACTGGTCATTGCCCGGGAATGCACCTCGTGCACTGATGCCAATATTAATTTCAAGTATATTATTTTCCGTGGCGAACTTAATGCAAATGATCCGAATGAGTATTTTACCGGTGCATCCACTATTGTCGGCCATGCCAACGCTACTGGTGCAATGACCGTTGGTGCGGTTCTTTACCGTAATACATCGGAGTATAATTTTGATGTTCCGCTTGCCAATCCAGTCATTCAACCATTTACGGTAGCTAACTTCTCGTCCAGAGGTGGTATGCTCGATCGGGCAAAACCAGACTTTACAGCTCCTAATGGCGTAAATACCACTGTTGATTTCGATCCTAGTGCTAAGGATGATTTTGATGGTGATGGAAAGCCAAACTTTTTCGGTACTTCTGCTTCAGCACCACATGCTGCAGCTATGGCAGCGCTGATTATGGAAGCCAGAAACTACTACTATCCAAACACTCAACCCAAGCATAAAGATGGTATCTCCTGGACAGCTGGTAATTCGCCACAGGATATCCGTAAAGTATTTCAAAGCACATCCAAAAATATGCATGCCGATGATGATGAGATCGGAAAGGGAAACTTTGATAAGAAATCTGGCTACGGTCTTGTTCGTTCCGATGCCGCTTTACTTACCCTGGCGACTCCCAATCCAACCATCATAAAATTAGATACTACAATAGTTCCTGATGGATTTTCGGTAGGTGAAGTCGAGTTCAGATTAATTATTGAAGGAGATAATTTTTTCGAAAATTCAGAGGTGCTATTCAGAGGTAATCCATTACCCACCACGTACAATCCAGAAACAGAAAATCTGGAAACAACCATTCCTGCATTTGAAGGAAATCCGATGATTCAGGTTAGAAATAATGCCATATCAGAATTAAGCGGAGAGCGTGCCGATGGAGGAACAACTGAACCCGAATACTTCTTTGATATCGAGAAATTGGATCTTATCGTCAGAGCAAATGAAGATAGCACCCGATACGGTGAAGCCGTGCCAGTGATGACAGCTTCCGTTTACGTGCTTGATGATGGTGTATGGAAGAAAGGTGAAGACTTCGTTTCAAAGCATTACCCAACTGGGATTACACTTCGTGATGTAGGATTACGAAATGTGAATGATGCTGTTACTGATGCTCAGGGAAGATCGCTGGTTCAAGTTGATTTTAGTAGTCCTATTAACGATAAAGGTAGTTTAAGCACGGTGGGGCGATACATCATTACAGCCTCTCATACTACACTCGCAGATGAATCTTTTGGCGAATTGTTCCATTATACAGGAGAATTTGCAAACAATATTTACAGTTACAAACAAATACCCATGGGCCTTGGGGCGATCATTGTGCAACAATTGCCCCTTGTTTTGAAGGCTCAAAAATTAACACTCACCTATGGTCAATCAATTGCTGATCAAATTATCGTTGTGCCGGTTTATGATGCCAGCCTGATCGAAAACAACTTACAGTTCAAAGAATCATTATTAAATCAATATCACGCTGATTTAAATGCTGCCAAACAAGGATCACCCAACTTACCCTTGGCGCTGGTGGACAGACTAGCAGACAATAACGGAAATTCGCTGAGTGGTTTTGATTTAACCAACTACAGTTTCATGGTTAGCGGAAAGGCGCTGTATAATGGAAAGGCATTGTATAACGGTATCATTTATATCCCCATAGAATCCTTCGTTGATTACGCACAAGATTCACTCGATCAGGATTTCTTTTTCCCCCAAGTGAATGGTAAGGCGCTCTATAATGGGAAAGCGCTCTATAATGGGAAGGCTTTATACAATGGAAAAGCACTTTATAACGGAAAAGCATTGTATAATGGAAAAGCACTTTACAATGGAAAGGCGCTATATAATAGCAGCGATGCAGGAAGTAAGCCGGATGAAACTGGTAATATTCTATCCATTTTAGAAGATGAAGAATTAGAAGGTGCCGATGTAAGTGTAGACACGATTTCGCTCGAAGCCATGGAGTTATATTCTACTCACATGGTCACTGGCAAAAATGTTGGCAAGCACATTATCGTTCCTGGCGCTTTTATTTCGGAGATTTCATATAACTACACCGTTTCATATGACACGGGTTCATTAACTATCAATCCTCTTGAAGTAACTGTAAGCGCTGATGCCAAGACTAAAACTTACGGAGAGATAGATCCGGCACTTACCTTTGTTTCAAACCCTCAGGTAAATACAGTTCTGGCAAATGGAGATACGGTTCGCTTTGAGGGAGCTCTTTCAAGACTCCCGGGGGAATCCGTAGCTGAAAGTCCTTATGAAATTCAGAAAGGTTCTTTGGTGAACAGTAACTTCCTGATTAATTACAACGTTGCTGATTTAACAATAGAACCACTTGCTGTTATGGTATCTGCTGATGGAGACCAGACTAAAACATATGGTTCAGTGGATCCCGGTGCTTTTGCCTACACATCAAACCCTACTTTAGGTTCACTACTTGCAAACGGAGCTGTCATTAATTTCACTGGGTCTTTGTCGCGAGCCTCTGGTGAGAATGTGGGAAGCTATCTTCTGATTAAGAATACATTGGAAAATACCAACTACAGTATCGTGTATACAGCTGCTAACTTCATAATCAAACCGTTGGCTGTTGTCGTACAGGCTGATCAAGGGCAGACTAAAGTGTTTGGTTCCACTAATCCAGTTGCGTATACCTACACTACTACTCCTGCTGTAGGATCATTACTTGCAAATGGAGCAGCCATTACATTCAATGGTTCATTAAGCAGAGATGCCGGTGAGAATGTTGGCAATTATCCGATTGTTCAGGGTAGCTTAAAAAATACAAACTACGCCATTGACTTTATCGGATCAAGTTTCAGTATTACTAAAACCAATTCAACTATAAGCGTAAGTGGAGGCACATTTGTTTATGATGCGAAAGTGAAAGCTGCAACTGGATTTGCCTATGGAATTGGTGGTATTAGTGACGTTTTGACTCCGGCCGTCACATTCATCTATCAAGGTACTGCAGGATGTGTATATAATCCTTCACCCATTCCACCTAGTAAAGTTGGAACTTATTTGGTTAGCGCTAGTTTCATTGGAAACGCTAATTACAATCCATCATCCAGCACTACCACCCTGTCAATAGTGACCTGCGGTGAAGAGGCTGAAATTGAAATGAATGATAGCAAGACGGCAAAAGGAGGAGGCCTCACTACTCCTGTGGTGAACAAGCCATCTGGAACCGAATCTGGTGACTTGTTGATTGTTGGATTAATGTATGAAAAAGGCGCTGGCACCACCATTACTGCTCCTCAAGGATGGAAATTAATTCGAACAACTAACCAAGGAAACCAGGTGGGTATGGCTACTTTTTACAAAGTGGCCGGAAATAATGAACCGTCAACCTATGCCTTCACGATGAGCAATAGCCCTAAATGGAATATTGGAATATCTCGAATAGAGTATGCCGATGCCCTTAATCCCATTGTTGATCATTCCGGTGCATCAGGTAGTAAATCGTTAACTGCAACGGCACCATCCTTAACAACGACTGCATGTAACACGCTCGTCTTAACGTTTTTCACTAATAAAACTGATGCCACCTGGACTAATGCAGCAGGGCTAACTGAAGTCTATGATGTGCCAAATACCCAGCAAGGGCTTACTTCAAATATGATGGCATATTATATCCAGCCTAATGCAGGTAACACGGGCGATAAGACTGCTACTTCATCAAAAAGTGAAGACTGGGTTGCTCAGCAGATAGCGATAAAAACCGATTCACATAAATCCGATGAAGATTCAAGAATGAATAGTCTTACAGCGGTAAATGAAAATCAACTAAACAAAGAGCAAGGTGTTATGAGCTTAATGGCATATCCTAATCCGATTGTAGATAGGATATACATTCAGTTCTCTGAAATCGCCAAAGAACCCGTGCCTTACGCAATTAATATTTTTGATCAGATCGGTCGTTCCTATCCCGTAAATGCCTTATGGAACTCAGAAAATTCAAGTTTGGAAATTGATTTCACCATCATGAGCAAAGGCTTTTACATTATTCGGGTAAGTACCAACACCGGAATACAAGCATTAAAAGTGCAAAAGAAATAGAGCGAAAAATCAACATTACAGATGGACTAAAGAATGAGGTATCGCCTCATTCTTTTTGTTTTATCCCAGATTATTCATTAGGACGGAAGAGTTATTCATAAATGCTTGATTGATTTATCTTTACTAAAAGGATTAAAACAACCAATAAGGTGAAAGAGATACAGGTGTTATTTACGGATAAAAATGTCACTGCTTGGGGTGGTATTA
>CANIVF010000092.1 GCA_947470895.1 Bacteroidota bacterium | reverse complement strand
GAATTTTTCATAGGCGCACAATAATATATAAGCATGACCAGCGGCAACATCTTGCTGATGAGGAATGTGGTTCACCATCCCCTTCATCTGGTAATAATCAAAGTAGGAGAAATCGTAGTTGCCGTTCAGAATCGAATCTGCCTTAAAAAATTGCTCTGCAATGATGTGTTGTAAACTATCGGCCTTCGAGACGTTTGGAAATAATTCGGATACTCCGTAAAATAAGACATTGGGAAAAACATCGTACCACCAGTCGCGGCCATAGCCACCACCCAGTAATGCAACCGATGGATTAGTGTTGTTCATCATAATATTCCATCCGTTTGCAGCATTAAAATAATTCTGAATCATCTTAATATAATTGATCCCATTCTGATTTGTTTTATCAATGCCTACCAGACCAGCTCCCAGGAGAGACCCCATGGTAGTAAGTGCTTCATGGAATTCTTTGCTTCCTTTTTCTCCTTGCCGCACATCACCAATGACGGTGTACAACCCGAATGTGTTTTGTGGAAAGTTGCGTTGTGCGCTATCAATCCAGATGAAGGGTTGATGTTCACCCTTTAGGTCAGTATTATAAACATATTGATCAAAATGATTAGCCTTCTCTGACCAGTCTAACATTTTATAGGGCCAAGGTTGGTTGGGCATTCGCGCGATCCGGTCGATGACTACTTGCTTGACCTTTTCGGGAGGAGCGGAGCAACTAAAAAGAAGAACCGTGGCGATTGCAGCAATCGTCATTCCCTGAAGGCCATGGAATTTTTTTAAGGCGAGTGCTCGCATGAGGGTGGATGCACTCAGTAAATAATGTATTCTAATCATGACTTACTGAGTTTATTACACTCTTTAATAATATGCCGTGCCATAGGAATAGAGGCAATTTGAATTATCGCAATGATGATCAGCGCATACTTTAAGGCGAACATTTCAGACACGTAGGTATCGAGGTAGATGAAAAGCCCTAACCCGAAAAACCGCCCGATGTAAAGTCCAAATTCATGATTGAAGATGTAAGCGAATTCATTTCGCTTCTCAATTTTTGAAACAATATCAATCACGCGCATCTGGGTAGGGAAGTAGGCAATGTCATGCAGTGGCGTGAATAGCACTTTGCACAACACGAATACCATGACACCTATGGCTGAGAAAAGTACTCCATTGGCCAGCGTCCCGATCAGGAAAACAAAAATCCCAAAAGCAAAAATGTAGATGCGATCAGATGGCTTGGTCGTTCGGCCCAAAAAATAAAGAATAATAGCGGTAGCGATACCGCTAACCCCCTGCACTAAGCCCACGGACCCTTCATTGCCAACAAGGCGCATTATTAAAATTGCAGGAGCAGTAACGAGATACCCTTGCGTCATTCCTTTCAGCCCAGCAAGCACTAGCATTTTTTTCCATATCAAATGAAATTTCAAAAAGAGAAATTCCTTTTGCACCGGATTAATGAACTTGTCCTTATGAATAATAAAACTGGAAAGAACCGTCAACAGAAAAACAGCTACCATCACGAGTTGATAGGCGGTGCTGACGTTTCCTGAGAACCATCCACGGACTTCCGTATTCGAAAGAAACCAACCCACCGCCAATGGCACGATGATATAAGTGATGGTGTAAAAAAAAGACTCCACACCGTAGTAATAGTTACGCGTCAGGTCGTTGGTGTTATTTAGTGTTAGCAAATCACGATTAGCCCAAAAGAACCCAAATGAACAGCCCATTAATATACCCGCTGCACCCACGCCAGTGACGGAAAGACTTTGCATACTCATCATCAGCAACATCGAGAGGCCACTCAATAGCATACCGAAACTGTAGAGATTGGCAATTTTTATGTAGCGCAACAAGAACCCATTGAGAAGAAATGTGAGAGGAATTCCGGTGTAAACAGTGAGCTGGTAGATTGCGACAATTTTCGGATCATTAGAACTGCGCATGATGTAGGCGCCTACGAAAATATCGATGACTGGCAAAGCAAAAGCATAAATCATATTCGTGATCAACAACACGCGCATAGGGCGCGGCATCTCGAGGAAATACCTGAACTCTTCACCTAGTTTGTTCAATAGTGCAGTCAGTGTCATGTGCGAAGTGTTGATAATGTATTGAGTACCTCAGAAATCGAAAGCTCAGCTCCACAAATCACTTCATCGCTGGCGCCATAGTACATGCGAATGCGATCACCCTCTACGATGTGACCATTGGTAAAAATAACCTTGCCAAAGAATCCAGTCAACTCATAGTCAGCTGAAGGTATCATGACAGGGCGTTCGCTGCGAGCAATGACATGCGATGGATCGTTGAGGTCTAATAGCAGTGCGCCAAGACAATAGCGATGTTGTGCATCTGCACCATGGTAGATTTCAAGCCAGCCGGCAGATGTTTTAATGGGAGCAGCACCCGCGCCAACACGAGCGGCATCCCACATAGATGCACGCGTGGTAGCAATGCATTGATGATTTCCCCAATGCAGCAAATCTGGCGATTCCGCTATCCAGATGTAGTTGCCGCCAAGAAATGGGCTACTCGGGCGATGAAGTGTATAGTACTTGCCGTTTATTTTTTCAGGAAAAAGCGCACAGTCCTTATTGTGAGGTGGCAAAATCATGCCGTGGCGGGTGAAATTTTTCCAATCCCTTGTCTGCATAAGGCCTACACCTACTCCAAAATGTGAAACCATGGTATAGGTGATACAGTAAACATCTTCGAGCTTTGCTACGCGGCAATCTTCTATGCCATAGGCTTCCAATTTATCGTGTCCGAAAATAGGAGCGAAGTCATGCGGCTCATTGAAATGTATTCCATCAACACTGCAGACCAACCTCAAGTGCGATAGCGTGGTAAGGTAGTCCGTACCTTGATATGAAACGATGCGCGGGTCTGATAAATCTAAATCAGGATCGGTCTTGTCAAATTGAAGAATTTCAATTTCGCCAGATGCGTTATAGAACGGAAAACTGAGAAAGCCTTCTCGTTGCCTAGGTCGCTCGGCCACTCGCATCAACATCCAGATTTTGCCATCAAACTCGAAAACGCCTGGATTGAGCAGGCATTCTATCGTCATATCTGGCCTGCTTGGCCTGATTGAGCTTGGCACTACCAGCGGGTTTTCCGGAAAGCGTTTTGCAATTTCACCCGTTGCTGTTTGATTCATGGTTATTGACGCCAAACCGAGGATTCAATCGATTTCTTGTGCAAGTTTTAGAAATCGATTCCAAAAAGTGTCTTGTATTGATTTTAAAAAGTACACTCTGTTATAAATAATCGCCAAAATGATAACCGAAAGGACATTTGATTACCTGACGCACAAGTTTATGTTTTCTGGGAATACTTTATGGTTTACTTTGTAAAGCCTATTCGGGCAACCAGAAATGTCCATATCGATTCTTCTTTTATTCTTTGCGACTCTCCTGGATTCAATTCCTCCAGAAAGACCATCACCATGGCCGTATCAGCACGTGGACAAGAAGGCGAAATTGTCAAATAGTGCCATCACTTCAGTTTACATGGACAGGCATGATCAAGTTTGGTTGGGAACTTGGGATGGGTTGAACCGCTACGATGGCAGTTCTATCAAGGTCTACAAGCCTGATCCTTTTGCAAAAGGATCCCTTAGTAATAATATCATTCGAAATCTACTGGAAGATGGGCTTGGAAACCTTTGGGTAATTACGCATCAAGGCATTAATAAATACAATCCAAGCACGGACTCCTTTGAAAGTTATTTACAAAGCCTTACCAATGTTCCCCTTTTAGAGAACAATATCAGAGCATGCATAGGCGAAGACTCGAGTGTTTGGATAAGCGTTATCGGGAAAGGGGTGAGCAGGTTTTCGAAAGAGAAGAATGATTTCGTGGATGTAAGCATAAAAGGCGTTGCGCAGCAATGGATGGCGTCCGTCATGGATTTAGCTTTTCACAACGGTTTATTGTTTATGCTAGGTACTGACGGAAAGTTGATTTGTTCTCTTGATAACAGAGTGGTTTACACCAAGCAGCTAAAACAAATGAGTAGTCCCTTCTTTCACAAGTTCATAAAACTAGCTGAATCCTCTTTTTTATCAATTATTAGCGGAAAGGGACAACTGCAGTTTTACAATTTAGATAATATTGATCAGCCACCACATTCTATTGATCTTGGGAATGTTAATGTATCTTCTCTTTCGGCAAATCTTAGCAATACAGCCATGTGGGTGGGCACCGAAGCAGGAGATATTTTTAAAGTGTCACAAGGAGAAGGTAAATGGATTTCTCAAAACTTAAATTCCTATTTCCCACAATTCTCCCAATCGAAAATTAAAATTCTTACCATTACCGAAACTGATCAGGATTTAATTTGGATTGGAACGGATGGCGATGGGGTGTATAAATTTTTAATGCGGCCTAAAGTATTCTATTCGATTCAATCTGACGCTGCACAAAATGGATCTCTTTCACATGACATTGTTCGTGCTGTATATGAAGATGCTGACGGCACACTCTATGTTGGCACTCGTGGCGGTGGGCTAAACATAATTCATGCGAAGCAAAACAAAACGGAAGTAATTACGACTCAAACTGGGTTGAGCAACAATGCGGTGCTGGCTATTAACAAAGATCAGCGCGATAATTATTGGATCGGAGTCGATGGCGAAGGAATTGATATGATTGAAGCGAAGACGAAAAAGATTTTTCATTTCCCCAGAGACTTTGAAGATCATCCAAAATTGTCGTTTGGTGCCGTTTACTCCATTTGCATTGACGCGTTTAACGATGTTTGGCTTGGCACAAGTGGGCATGGCATTGTTCGCCTTCAGATTTCCCAATCCCCATCGGGTCGGTACTCATTAAAAGAGTTTGACCAGATAAATGCAACCGATAACGGTGATCCGATTTCATTAAAAAGTAACATTGTCTACTCCATCGTTGAAGAAAAGCCTAATATCCTTTGGTTTGGCACAAGGGGGCGCGGTGTTTATCGCTATAATTCACTTTCAAAAAAGATCGAAGAAAACATACAATCGGATGACTCGGAACTAAGGCGTTTGTGTAATAACGATGTGCTCAGCATGCATATCGATGACAAAGAGCAGCTTTGGATTGGCACGAGTGGTGGATTGAATCGTTTGCACCTTCAAACAAAACCATATCGCATCGACTACTTTACCGAGCGAGATGGCCTTCCGAATAATACCATTCATGGAATTTTACATGATGCCGCGGGAGCTCTCTGGATATCTACCAATCGAGGGTTGATTTGGTATGAGCCAACCGAAAAAAAGTTTACAAATTTTAATACCAATGATGGATTGGTCAATAGCGAATTTACCGATGGTGCTTCGTTTCAGTCAGCGATCTCCGAAAGACTTTTTTTCGGAGGAACCGATGGGGTAGAAATACTCTATCCCTCAAAACTAAATAAGGTAAATTCTTACCCACGCCTGGCGATCACTGATTTTGAAGTACGCAACACGACAGTACAACCGGGGGACGATAGCGGGATACTCCATACTGGCATCAACTCTACAACTAGTATCACGTTGGCACACGATCAAAATTTTATCAGATTCTCTTTTACGGCTTTGGATTACTGGAGCAAGGAGAAAACTCAATATTCGTATTTTCTGGAGAATTTCGACAAGGAGTGGAACAACATCGGGCAACAGCAGACCATATCATTGACGAACATTCCCCCGGGAAACTATAAACTTTTCATTAATAGCAGCAATGAAAACGGCAGTTGGAGCCCGAATCCCCGCATGTTGAGTATCACGGTTTTGTCCCCAATTTGGAAGACACCTTGGGCGTTTGCAATGTATGTTGTGTTAGCTATTGCCATGCAACTGCTTCTGATCATTTACATCCGCGCACGTGGCAGGCAGAAAAGAGATATTGCGATCGAGCAGTTAAAAGTACTCCAATTGAAAGAACTAAACGATCACAAACTTCAGTTCTTTACAAACGTAGCACATGAATTTAGAACCCCTCTGACATTGATTCTCGGGCCTGTTGTTTCTTTGCTGAAAAAAACTACCGAGGTTAAAGAACGTTTCCAGTTGAAAGGTATATATGACAACTCACTGAGACTACAAAAACTGATCGATGAACTTATGCATTTTCGAAAAATCGAGAGCGGGAAAGATGAACTAAAAGTAGCCAAGGTAGATTTGGTTCTTGTGACCCAGCAGATTGTAGAGTCCTTTCAGGGTTACGCCAGCGAGCGCGATGTGCTTCTGGAATTCTTGCCAGAATCCGATCAAATTCTTGGCTATGTTGATTTCCTGAAAATTGAAAAAATATGGATCAACCTCATCTCGAACGCCATCAAATACAGTCCCGGTGGAAGTTGGGTGCGTGTAACCATCCGTCAGCGACTCGACCAATTAGAGTTGGTCGTAAAAGATGATGGCATAGGCATTGAAAATGAAAATCAGGAAAAAATATTTCAAAGCTTTTACCAACACGTCCGTTCAAATACTGAAAAGAATGGTTTCGTAAAAAGCACGGGTATAGGATTGTCCCTCACCAAAAGTCTGGTTCTCATCCATCGTGGTGAGATTCATTTAGAGAGTGTGGTAGGTAAGGGCAGTACGTTTACAGTGATGATCCCCATAACAGAGGATAGCTACCCTAAACAACAACTTGAGATGTCAGGAATGGTTCCACTTTCCAATTTGAAGGAAAAGATTTCATTGGAGTTTGATACCACTCACGATGACGAGCAGGCCGAACCAATGGAAGAAAACACAGCAGAGTATCGCCACTCGCTTTTGGTGGTTGATGACAATGAACAAATCACCAGCTTATTAGAAAACATCTTATCAGATCGGCACAAGATATACAAAGCAAGCGATGGTACACAAGCATTGGCTGCTCTGGAAACCAATCGAATTGATTTGGTGATCAGCGATATCTGGATGCCTGAAATGGATGGGCTGGTGCTGTGTAAGAAGATTAAGGAAAATATTCAGACTAGCCACATTCCGGTAATTCTATTGACAGCGAAGTCGGAGATTGAAGACCGAATTGAAGGGCTTCAGGTTGGAGCTGATTCTTATATACCAAAACCATTTCATCCGGAACATTTGTTTGTGCGAATTGAAAAGCTACTCGAGCAATTGGAGGCAACTCGCAATCGGTTTAAAAATTTCGCAAACATCAAGCTGAAATCCATTACTACGGGTATAAACGAAAAAGAAGATCGTTTCTTTATGAAGATCACAACTTGTATACGGAGCCATTTGAGTGATATAGAACTCAACGCAGACACAATAGCAGGAGAGGTAGGCATGAGCAAGGCCTCCCTCTATAAAAAAGTAAAGTCCATTACCGGGCTCACGCCTCATGGCCTAATCAAACAATACCGGTTGAAAAAAGCGGCCGAGCTTTTGACAGATTCGGAAATGAGCGTTTCAGAGGTTATTGATGAAGTTGGATTTAACAGTCGATCTTATTTTTATAAATCGTTCAACGAAATGTTCCATTGCAACCCAAAAGACTATGGGGAAAATGAAAAGATTCAAACGTAGTGCCTGTCAGTAGGAGTGGGCAGAGATAAGTTAACAGAGATTGTTGACTTGGGCTAAAAGCAAAAAAATGCCAACAGGGAAGTACATGAGGTGACTGGATATTCAAAAGACCTTGCCAGAGGAAAACCCAGACGGAGAATGCGATCAAACGCAACTGGCGAATATCAACTGCTTTTCCGTGTTGCCCTAAAATTTATGAAACCAATCTAATACAGGCGTATTCAGACCATCTGAATACAGAAGCAATTTTTTGCGAGTACGACTCGGTTAAATCATTAGTTGTTGAATATTCAATTGTGCTTGAAAAGTAAGCGCTATATGTTATGACGCATTCAAAAGAATATCCTGTAAAACCGTGGGCTTAGCAACAGTGATATTCGAGAATGGTCTCTTTATTCACGAGACCGTGGGGAGTCTTTTGGCTTGTTCTTGCTCTCCAATGCGTAAAAAAGAGCCCCCTAAAAAGGGAGCTCTGAAATGGAAAACTCAAGCCAGAAGAACATGAGGAAAACCTCTTTGATGCCAGAGGGAAAGAAAGCAAACAGGAATGGCCGAACGCCAAACCGAAAACCGAACGAAAGCCACCAGCCACCGATGCGGACACGAATGATATATTTAAACATAACGCGACCACACGGGACCGGATAGAAAGATGCAAGGGGCTGCCATAAACCCAGATTACGCAATAGGATTTTCTAATGCGTAGCAATAGCTATTTTAGTGTTATGGAGTTTGAAATTGGATATACAGACAAGGAAATCACCCCGTGGGGTGGGATGGTTTTCATGCGTCAGATGTTAGATAAAATGGGTTTTAGGAAAGTAGTCAATGCTCAAGCTGACCTTCCTGTTCCCGGCTCTAACCGGGGCTATCCTGCCACTACTATTGTTGAAGCTTTCATGGTCAGTATTTGGTGCGGAGCAAACCGTTTTTTACACACTGAAGTAACGCGACACGACAATGCATTAAGGAAAATATTCAATTGGAATCGTACACCCGGACAAGATACCTACAAACGCTTTTTTGGTAAGTTCACGCAAGCCACAAATCAACGGGTAAGTGATTACTTCTATTCCTGGATATTTGACAATGTAAAGTTTGACAACTTTACCCTAGACTGCGCTTCATCGGTGATGACCCGCTATGGAACACAGCAAGGCAGTAAGAAAGGTTATAATCCAGCAAAACGCGGACGGCCTTCCCACCATCCGTTGATTGCCTTCATAGCAGATGTAAAGCTGGTAGCGAACATGTGGCTACGAAGCGGTGATACCTCTTCGTCCACTAACTTCCTCTCCTTTTTAGAAGACACACTGGCCAAGTTGAAAAACAAAACCATTGGGTTAATCCGCTTAGACAGTGGCTTTTGCAGCAATGAAATCTTTGACTACCTCCAACAAAAAAGTATTGATTATATAGTAGCAGCAAGATTCTATCAACCCGTTCAACATATTATTTCACACCAGCAGGCTTGGATGGTTGTAGAGAATGGTATTGAGATATCGGAAGTAAATTACAAGGCTGCCAATTGGAAACAGTCCAGAAGAATGGTTATTGTAAGACAACGGATTAAAGACCGACCCAATGCCATTGGAAAAACACTGACCTTATTTGATGATGAAAACATCTATAAACAATATCGTTATACCGCTTATTTTACAACCCTTAAACTATCGGCAATCGAAGTATGGAGGGTGTATAGAAATCGAGCCGATGCAGAAAACCGCATCAAAGAATTGAAATACGATTTTGGCTTCAGCAGTTTTAATCTAAATGATTTTTATGCTACAGAAGCCGCACTCACTTTTGCCATGTTGAGTTATAATTTAATGTCCTTGTTCAGGATGTTCATCTTACAAAGTAAAACTCAGCATACCCTGTCAACCTTGCGCTATAAAACCTTTGCAATAGGAGCATACTTTGAAAAGATTGGTGACCAATTTACCCTTAAACTGGCACTGAACATGAAACGAAGAGAATGGTGCAAAGGACTTTGGAATCAATCGAATTCAGTAAATCTCCCATTTCAATTCTCTAATGCGTAATCTGGGATAAAAAAATACTACCCGGTGGATGTGCGGCTGGGCAGTGGGAGGGTGGAGATTTTTTTATCCGAGATCATGCATTAGAAAAATAGAATTCGATATAACTCTATGAAAATCAGGCTTTTTGAGCAAGTATTATTCCAAACCATCCTAATGCTATGCATTAGAAACTAACTGATTGATTCTCATAGAGAAAGAAGTTATCCACACAATCTAATGCATAATCTAGGTTTATGAGCAGGCATAGCGAACCCTTGCGGCTTTCTATTCCGCATGCCCGTAACTTCGTGCTATGTTTAAGTATTATCAACACTCAACCATCCGAGCCCTTAATCATTGGTCTGTATTATGTTAAGTAACTATGCGCGGTGGCCCGAGCCAAATGCGGGGTGGCGCGATGGCATGTGCGTGGAAGCATATTTGGCTCTTGATTTTTTTCGTTCTTTTTGCATCAAGGCAAAAAGGACAAAAGAAAAATAAGGTGCGAACACCTTTGAAGTTCTGGTGAGCTATGGCGAACCTAATGAACTAATCCAGTGAGCTTTATCACAGCTCAATTGAATTGATCTTAGAGCGATGGATCAAGCATGTGTAATGCTGGCTTTGGCTAGAGCCAGGCATGTGCGGCCTGCATTACTTATGCTTGGTGCGGCTGGTTGCATTCATGCGCGTTGGCAAAAAACTTTCTTGCTCAATCTTTATCGTTTAAATAGACACTCAAGGACGAGGTGTGCACGGCCCGGATGAGCGCGGCCTTGAGCGGCTATTTACACATAACGTCAAATTATATAACTGTGCGGCAGGCATGTGCGGAACAATCCCAAACTTCAATACGAAGCCTAAAACCCCCAGACCAGCGTAGCAAAGGCATTGTGCAGGTGGCACGCTGGGATGGTTAACATAATATAATTATAGAACTGTGCGTCAGGAACTTAGCGAGGAAAGAGTTATATAATTTATATTATGTTAAGTAATATTATTGGAACCATAGCCATCTGATATGGGCGCATTATGATCATTCTTCGAGGAAAAAACGAAAAAGCCCTTATAACTAATTAATACTTTAAAGTGTCCCCTTCCCGCTTAGATAGCTAAATTTATGCTTTAAGTGAATTCATGAAGAAATCCGAAAAACTAATCGCCCGCAGAAATGCCATCGTACCTGAAGGCATGGGCATGTTTAGTCCCATCACTATTGCCTCTGCCAAAGGCGCTATTACCAAAGACGTTGATGGCAAAGAGTATATCGACTTTGCCGGTGGCATTGGCGTGCTCAATGCGGGCCATTGCCCAAGGGCTGTGGTGGATGCCATTGTCAGGCAGTCCAAACAACTTATTCACGCCTGCTTTCCTGTAGCCATTTATGAACCCTATGTGGAGCTATGCGAAGTGCTGGCACGTCTATTCCCCCATGGCCAAAAGACCAAAGTGATGCTGACCAACAGCGGTGCCGAAGCGGTAGAAAATGCTATAAAGATAGCCCGTCAAGCTACTGGTAAACAAGGGATTCTATGTTTCACCGGAGGCTTTCATGGTCGCACCTTACTGGGTATGTCGCTCACCTCCAAAACCGGATATAAAATAAGCTGTGGCCCCTTTGCCCCTGAAATCTATCGTATACCCTATCCGGACTATTACAAGCGTCATGATGGATTGTCGATGGACCAATTTGTTGATCGCGAACTGAAAGCTTTCGAGAACTATCTGCACAACATGGTCGATACCTCCAATGTGGCAGCTGTCATTATGGAACTCGTGCAAGGCGAAGGTGGCTTTGTGGTGGCGCCTAAAGTATATGTGCAGGACCTTCACCGAATTTGCAAAGCCAAAGGTATTTTATTGATCCTGGATGAAGTGCAAACCGGTTTTGGTCGTACGGGCAAATGGAGTGCCTATGAACATTACAATGTGGTGCCCGATATTTCAACCTGGGCCAAGTCTATGGGCAGTGGTATGCCGATTGGTGCCGTAATAGGGCGTGCCGAAATTATGGATAAGACCACCAAGGGAACCCTGGGTGGAACCTATCCGGGCAACCCTGTAGCATGTGTTGCTTCTCTGGCGACCATTCAGTACATGATAGATATCGACATCAATAGCAAAGGAGAGAAAGTAGGAAAGACAGTGATGGATTTTTTCAAGAAGCTTCAAACTGAATGCAATGCCATCGGAGATGTGCGTGGCCTGGGTGCCATGGTAGCTTTCGAACTGGTGAAAGATAAAGATCCGAATCAGCCAGATGCTGAGTTGTGCAACGCTCTCATCCGTGGATGCGCAAAAAAAGGATTATTGATTATCAGTGCGGGCATTTCGGGTAATGTCATTCGGGTGCTCAGCCCCCTCATCATTTCGAGACCACAATTACAAAAAGGACTGGCCATTCTGCGCGAAGAGTTGTTGCGTCTGACCAAATCATAAACGTTAGAGAATGAAATGTATTGCGATTTTCTATACCATGCTGATGTTCAGCGTTATTTCCCTGGCACAAACCAACAAACCGCGTGGCCGGGATCTGGGGATACCTTTTGAAGGAACACCCGGAAAGTATAACGCCATCACCGATGTGGCCGGTGTTGAGGTAGGATATAAAACATTGATTGAAGGAAGTGGGAAACTGGTGGTAGGTAAAGGACCAATACGTACCGGTGTTACGGCCATCTTCCCGAAAGGAAAAGGGTCACTAGAGCGTGTGTTTGCCGCCTGGTTTACCCTCAATGGAAATGGTGAAATGACAGGCACCACTTGGGTAGATGAATCCGGTGGATTAGGATCACCTGTGCTCATCACCAATACACACAGTGTTGGCGTGGTCCGTGATGCGGTGATCGAATGGTACTCTAAAAGAATGAAAAGCAACGATTACTCGGGAGACATCAGCTTACCCGTAGTGGCAGAAACATGGGACGGTTTTCTCAACGACATCAATGGATTTCACATAAAGAAAGAACACGTGTTTGAAGCGATGGAGACTGCTGCCAGCGGGCCCATCCGTGAAGGAAACGTGGGTGGTGGCACCGGTATGGTCGTTCATCAGTTCAAAGGAGGCACCGGCACCTCATCACGACAGTTGGATGTTAAAGATGGTGGCTATACCGTTGGCGTTTTGGTGCAAGCTAATTATGGAAGACGTGGGCTGTTTTCCATCGCTGGCGTTCCGGTAGGAAAAGAAATTGCAGACCTTCTGCCCTATCAAGCGCGATCGGATACCGACCAGGGTTCGATCATTGTAGTCGTTGCTACTGATGCTCCTCTATTGCCCCATCAATTAGAAAGAATAGTCAAGCGTGTATCACTAGGCATCGGTGTAGTGGGTGGACGAGGAGGAAATTCTTCCGGAGATATTTTCATTGCCTTCTCCACGGCTAATCCTGAAATCTCCAAAAATGAAGGCATCGCCCATCTGGAGATGTTGCCCAATGATCGCATCACACCACTCTTTGAAGCCACAGTAGCTGCCACCGAAGAAGCCATCATTAATGCGATGATTGCTGCAGAAACCATGCAAGGTGTGAATGGAAATAAAGTCTATGCCATACCACACGATCGGTTGATTCAGGCGATGAAGAAATACAACCGTATTAAATAAAGAAAGGCAACCGTTGTTATGCTCAGAAAAACAAAAACAATTCTTCTTTCCTGATGGTATGATTCATTGTAACGAAGTCACGGTTCATGATCAAGGCCCTTCTATATTTCAATCCGTGGATCTTCATCTTCAACGAGGAGTCAGTTACCTCGTTACCGGACAAAACGGATCAGGAAAAACCACCTTGTTGAAATTTCTCGCAGGAAAAATTCTTCCTCGTCACGGTACGGTTACGTATGATTTTATTGACGATCAGCTGGGCTGGGATGAAAAATTCGCGCTGCGTAAGAAGTACATCCATTTCGTGCCCACGCATGCACTGCATGAATTAGTTACGACACCCCAGCTATATTATCAGCAACGCTATTATACGATCGAAAGCACGCCCCTTCCCACGGGGCGCGACTACCTGGGCGAAAGGCTTGCGGATCTGGGAAGTATTCAATTACCTGATTCTTTCCAACTCCACCATCTGCTCGAGTTAGAACTGACGCGCCTGTCCAACGGACAAGTGAAAAAATTGATCATCCTGAAACAATTGCTCGATTCCATTCCCTATGTCTTGATACTCGATTATCCATTCGAAGGTCTAGACTTGCAAAGTCGCATGGAGTTACGCGATTTTTTGGACCATCTGGTATTGCTGCATGGCATTCAACTCATCATTGCCGACCATGAACATCCACAACTACCCAAGGCGATTACAAAAACGATCGACATTCAGGATGACAGAATCGTTATGGCGAAGCGGGCGGAGATACCATTGCCAACTAATGTGATCATTTACGCAACTCCAGAGAGGAAAGAAACCGAGCCGGTGGTAGAAATGCACGAAGTGAAAATACAATATGGTGCGAAAGTAATTCTCCAACATCTCAACTGGAAAATCAACCGGGGCGAACGATGGGCACTCACTGGAAGAAATGGTTCAGGTAAGACAACACTCTTTAGTTTGATCTATGCCGATCACCCCATGGCCTATAGTGAAAAAGTATTTCTCTTTGGTAAGCGCAGAGGTACTGGTGAATCGATCTGGGATATCAAGAAACGAATCAGCTACCTCGGACCAGAACAATTGCATTTTCTGGATTATGATACGGAACAGCTGACGGTACATGAGTACCTGAAAAAAGTTAGCGCCAACATTGCCAACTTAACTGATCTGATTAATTACTTTGATTTAAATCCTTTGCTTTCTAATACGTTACGACATCTATCCAACGGACAACTTCAATTGGTTTTGATGGTAGCACTATTCCTTTCACAAAAAGAACTCTTACTGCTGGACGAGCCTTTTCAATTTCTTGATCCATTTAGAAAACAACTCGTCTTCGATTACCTGGAAACCCACATGGACGAATCCGTAACGCTTGTATTGATTACACATTATGAAAGCGATGTTGATCGTTGGACCAACCATCGGCTGACTTTATGACGTAATAATGGAAGTTGAAACAATTGGCAAACGTACACACCAAAATAAGGGTTTCACCTAGAGTTAACTCGCCCGCCATGACACCGTTGTAGGTGAAACTTCTTATGAAACCGTCATCCCGGGCAAGCTTGATAATGGTGATATAGAATTTCCTTTGTCTAAATATTGAAGTACATCAATTTGAAGCACAGCGCGACCCGGGATCTCAAACACTCCAGCACCGTACTTCCTACGAAGTGGCTTTTACCTGATGAGTGAATAGTATATAATAGTACCTTCTGCACGTTGGTTCAACAGATCGCGGGTCGCGTTTTGAATAGAAGTGTTGAATTTACGATTGGGTTGACTTGCCCGCGATGACAGCGTTGGGAGGTGAGTGTGACTGCAATGACAGAGTTGTAGAATGTGTCGCGAGAAATCTATTCACTTTATTTGGATACTCTTTTTAGTTTCCTCTCGGAATCACTGGCAATATGATTCTTGAAGTTTCCTTATTCGAGTGATAAATGGTGTTCGTTGCAGGCACGAGATTCTTTTCTGCGGCGATTTCCGTTCCTGTATTCGGGTTCGCATCGTAGTGGGGCGCTTTGCTGCTGGTGATAAACACGCGTATGCGATGACCTTTCTTAAATAGATTAGATGTATACACCTGACCTATCCTGATTTTATAAACTTCGCCCGGCTTCATCAGTTCTTGTTTCTCATACCCGTTGCGATAACGCATGCGCAAATAACCAGCATCCAATCCATGAAGATTAATTGATTTACCATCGGGATCAACATCACACAACGTAAAGGTGAAGTCGGTGTCTTTAGCGGTTGAGCTCACGAATAGTTCTGCCACAATTTCTCCCGTCACCTCAACATCACTTTCTAACGGAGCTGAAGTATATACTACCACATCGCTACGCAATTCATTTTCACGTTGATCATAGGGATATGATTTTTCATACGACTTATCCCAGAGAGGATTATTCGGATCAAACACATAGCTCGCACTTTTTTCACCCTGCTCACTTTTTGTTACCAACACGCCTGAATTTTTTTCCTTTGCGGATTGAAGATAATACGAAGTAGGCACCACTCGGGAAAGTGGCCACTCGGTTTCTGCATGCCATTTGTTCTCCCCCATGGTGAATATACTTACTGCCGGCAATTGGTTTTTATTCGCTTCGTCTTTCAGTACCACATCATACCACTGAAGCAAGGCCGCATCATAGTCGATGCCTGCATTAGTACCAAACTGTACTTCGCCAAATTTTGTTTTGCGTGTATTTAATGAAGTATGATTCCAGGGTCCCAGCATTAAAATGGTTTCTTCTTTTGCTTTAGATGTCGCTGCTTCATTTCGCATTTTATTAAAAGCACGGGTAGCTCCTTCCGGACCATAAGCAGCATCATACCAACCACTCTCCAGGAAGACAGGATTTCTGAATTTCGAAAAGTCCTTCTCCATGTTGGCAAAATCCCACCACGAGGAAAGGTCTGGGTGTTTCAACCATTCGTAATATTCAGGAGCGTATTTTTTCAAGATCGGTAAATCAATCAATGGCCTGAAGTTGTACCATTGTCTTCGGTCGCCCTTCTCCCACTCCTCGGTTGCCTGCTCATCATCCCACGGCCCCGAGTTATCATTGGCACGTTTGCGCTTGTCGGCCAGAATGTATGGGGTGAACCAATCAATCCAGGGATGTGAAAAGGCTCCACCATAATAGATGAAATGATGACTGCCAATCGGAGTCATCTCAGGCGCGGCTGCGACCAGATGAGGCGGCACTTCGGCCATTGCTTGCCATTGTACAATACCCGGGTAACTTCCTCCATAGGTTCCCACTTTCTCATTGCAGTAGGATTGCCTTGCCACCCATTCGATCACGTCATAGCCATCTTTCTTTTCATTGCGATAGGCTTCAAACTCTCCTTCACTTCGCAATCGTCCGCGCACATCCACCAGGAAAACAATGTAGCCCTGCTTGGCTGCCTTTAACGGGAATTCTGCATACCCATCATAATCATCCACGCCATATGGGGTTCGATAGACGATAGCAGGAAATTTTCCAGGTTGTTCAGGCCGATAGACAATAGCACCAAGCTTCACACCATCGCGCAAGGGAATCATCACTTCTTCGCGCAAAATATTAAGAGGATGCTGGGCAAAAGCATGAACACAGACGCAGCAGACGAGACCAACGAGAATTGATTTATTCATAGCTCAGGATTCTATTTAGTCAGGTTTTGATAAAATGATTTTGCGCTTTGAATATCCTTCATGACCGATTGTTTCTCAGCATCATTGCGAAAATAAAGCTCATTGATTTTACTTTCGATGCGACTTACCCATCTTAAAAAGTATTCAGCTGCCGCTTTTTGTTGAGTGTTCCTCACTGAACTCTGAATATAAATAGGATTCGTGCTGGCATAGGGATATAAATCAGGAAGATCAGGATGTGCTTGATCACTCCATGCACGAAGTAATAACCAGCCTGTGCCTTTTACTTTAATCGTTCCCTTCAGATCGGCACTTTTAGTTGGGCCTTTCAGTGAGTGCGTTGCCACCACTTCCCCATTCCAGATCACTTCTACATGATCGACCGGAACATGGCTTCTCAGGAAACCTGTGTATGAAAGACTCTGTCCTTTCGGATTAATGTCAATGTGTTCACCTGCCTGAGCAATCTCTACGTTCAATCCTACAATAGGTCCATTGGTGACAAAACTTTTTCCGGCTTTCAATTTTGCTTCAAACACACTGGCATCCAATATTTCTTCTGCTTTTACATACACGCGATTTAATCCTACAGGACCGCGCAAGCTCGCATAGTTCGCCATGGCATCAGTGCCGGCAGCAGCAGGAATACGCAACCCGGAGTTTAGTAGTTTATACCATACGTGTTCGGATGCCTTGTGATCCGAGAAGCCAATGAGTTCGTAGTAATCTACTTTTCCCATGGCAGCATCCACAGGTAATTCATTCATCAGTGTTGTGGACTGATCAGGAAAAACTTCAGATTGTTCGAAAGGATGTACATAACCAACCAACCCTTGTTGTGCGTGGGCGCGATCGGCAATGAATGAATTATGAGGAAACAAACTTTCAACAGCCGTTTGCGGATAGCCTGAATAATCCGGAAGAATGAAGTGATCTTTCAGGTTGAGTAAGCCAAGATGCCCCCAGAAGCTGGTGTGAAATTCTTGTCCATGAAGAAGCATGGTTTCTACATCCGAATTTTTATCAGGCATGGTAGAAAAATAATCGATATCCGGAATGCGTTGCTCTTTGTTGACGATGAGGTTATAAACAAAATTCAAATCTTCGGCTTTGGCTTGTTGCACCAGTCGGTCGGGTTTGTTCTGATATTGACCGGTGTAGTTCATGTGAACATGCACATCACCACTCCACCACTTGCCGAATTCAGTTGGAAGAGTAAGTTGTTTTAGATTGATCACCAACGGATTTGTTATGGTGGTGGCATCTAATTCTAATTTCAGAATTTCATATTGAGGGCCATGCGATATTTGAACCACCAATTTGCCTATAGGGAATTTCAAATCCTCACTTCCATCACTATGAAAATAATGGGATTCAAACTTTTGTGTAGATAGATTTCTTGAATCATCAGCATGTATCCATGACTGCGATGGAGCATAAAATTTTCCACGACTATCCGTAATACTGACGCGGGCAGGAATTTCTTTACCCTCTTC
Organism: Bacteroidota bacterium; assembly: GCA_947470895.1. GTDB lineage: Bacteria > Bacteroidota > Bacteroidia > Cytophagales > Cyclobacteriaceae > ELB16-189. The sequence continues at coordinate 507 of CANIVF010000092.1, read as the reverse complement.
ATTGCGAATTAGAAATTTCAATGAGTTATGCGGTTGCCGATAGTGAAACGAATTGGTAATGATTTGTTTTTGTCCGCCATCAAAAGCATTCACCATCCAAAGTGAAGTATCGCCATCGCGGTTGGAGATGAACGCGATCGTTTCACCATCAGGAGACCAACGAGGGAATAAATTATCATATTCACCATAGGTTAATGGCATGGGATATCCACCTTTTGCAGGCAACATCCATAACTGATGCCAGTTGCGCCCGAGGTAACTGCTATAGACAAATCTTGTTCCATCGGGGGATAAATCTGGTTTAGTTCGCCATGCCGTTTCTTCATGGTGAATAGTGGTCTGATTGCCAGACGCAACATTTAATTTTACCATGTCTCCCGTTCCATGCGCAATTTCACGATTGGAGATGAAGTAGATTTCCTTTCCATCGGTTGACCATGCAGGATTGATCGCATGATCAAACGCACTGTAATAATATCTCTTGACTGCACTTTTATGATCAGGAGT
>CANIVF010000091.1 GCA_947470895.1 Bacteroidota bacterium | reverse complement strand
TACATTGTGAAAAATGGCAATCAAAGAATCCTCAAACTATCATTGGCCATGAAACGAAGAGAATGGTTTACTGGGCTTTGGATGAATAATAACTCAATCAAAACACCCTTAAGTTTTACCTTCTAATGACAATTCCGGGATTATGCAAGTACACGTTCTCGCGAAAGACAAGCAGATTTCAATGAGTATATTGGTATATTAGAATATGATCATGAAAAGGCTGTGGAGTTAGCAAGAAATATTGAATACCAATTCCTTGCTGAGGATATGCAACGTTTTGCGAGGCAACTCAATATTCCCATGAAACGAACCTTCTAATTTCTGTTCGGTAACAACTCAAAACATCATTCCAATTTGATCTCTCCAATCAAATAGGTTTTAGCCTGGCCGCTGATGTGAACACGATCACCCATGTACTTGCAGGTCAGATATCCCTTACGATTGGATAACTGTATCGCTGATAACTCTGTCTTTCCCAACTTCTCTGCCCAGTATGGAGTGAGTGTAGTATGAGCCGAACCAGTAACCGGATCTTCATTTACGCCTGACTGAGGTGCGAAAAATCGGGATACAAAATCTACCTCTTTGCCTTTTGCCGTGACAATCACTCCTCGCACTTTCCACGTTGCAATCACAGGATAGTTGGGTTGAATGTTTTTGATCTGTTCTTCATTTTCAAACACGAGCAGGTAATCCGTCTTGCCCTTATATCCTTCCAGAGGAATAAGATTGAATCCGGCATTCATTTCATTGAACCATTGAATTTTACTCAACGTATCTGTAGGGAAATCAAGTGTCAATAGATTTTCATTGCGGTATACTTTCAACACGCCACTTCTTGGGGAGTTAAAAATTATTTCATCACCTGAATAGCCTTCATGCTGATATAGTACATGAGCAGTTGCTAGTGTAGCATGTCCGCATAAATCAACTTCCACGGTAGGTGTGAACCAACGGATTAAATATTCATTGCCTTGCTTCACGTAAAAGGCCGTTTCTGCTAAATTATTTTCCAATGCAATGTTCTGCATCACGCTGTCTGGTAGCCACGATTCCAGCGGACATACAGCGGCAGGATTACCTGAAAATATTTTGTCGGTGAAGGCATCGACCTGGTAGATTTTTAATTTCATGAGAGGATGATCAGATGATAAAAGTATTCATTTTGCAGTTATACTTCAAAAGCACTTTTATAAAATTCGTTGGCCTGCACATAATCAATCAATTTGGTATAGAACGGATGTGAACCCAGCGTGGCACTATCACCAACCATAATTAATTTCTTTCGTGCACGAGTCATGGCTACATTGGTTCTGCGTATGTCCGATAGGAATCCAACTTCCCCTTTATCGTTGCTTCGTACAAAACTGATGGCGATAATATCACGCTCTTGTCCCTGAAAGGCATCTACCGTGTTAATGGAAATTAATTTATGCAATGGTTCAAGTTGTGCTGACCCTTCAGCAAGGTGACGAAATTGATCTACCTGCGCACTGTAAGGTGTGATGATTCCCATCGTTAGATTTTGTTCTATCCACGTTTCAATTCCGATCTCATCAATCAACATCTCTACCAAACGGATCAGCAACGCAGCTTCATCTTTGTTGTAACGACTGAGCGTTTCTTTATCCTGCTCCTCGGTGAAACCACACCCTGCGGTGTCAATGAAATCAATGGGTGATTGGTTCGGTCGTAATAATTCGTGAGCCACCGAAGAATGCGCAATCAGGCTTCCTTTGTAAAAATAATCGGACGAGAATTTCATGATGGCTTCATGCATGCGGTATTGCACTTGCAACATGTGCGAATGGCCAGAAAATTTCTCTATTCCTTTTTCAAACAATGTTTTTGAAAGTCCTTGCCCTGCCGCTTCGGGCGATTTAATGGTAGGGGGTAGTTGCTGATGATCTCCCGCAAACACGACACGTTGTGATCTTAGTAATGGAATCCAGCAGGCGGGCTCCAATGCCTGGCCGGCTTCATCAATGAACACGGTTTTAAATTTTCTTCCGCGCAGCACCGGATGCGATGAACCCACCAGCGTGCAACAAATAGCATCACAGGTATTTAATAGATCGTTCACGATATAGAATTCAAGCACATCGGCATCCGCTTTCAATGTGCGGGCTTCTTCATAAAGTGCTCTCCGTTGTTCTTTTTCATGATAGCCAAAGTTGCGCTTGTACTTGTGTGCCAGGCCGCGCGTATGTTCCATTTTTTTTCGCAATGCACGTAGCTCATGAAAATGCGGATGTGCTGCTATGCGCACATCGAGTGTTTTACTTAATGATTGTTCTGTTACACGTGCCGGGTGCCCAATGCGCAAAGCTTGCAAGCCATGTTCAGAAAGTTTTTCAACGAGTAAGTCGATGGCTGCATTACTGGGAGCGCAAACTAATACTTGCTTCTCATCTTTTATCGTTTGACGAATGGCTTGCACCAGGGTGGTGGTCTTTCCCGTTCCTGGAGGACCGTGGATGAAGGCAACATCCGGTGAACAAATGATTTTCTTTAATGCAGCGTGCTGACTAACATTTAGTATATCGTTACCTGTTATCGGTTGCTGGTCAACGGCATCTGGAATCTGGTAACTGGCAACCTGCTCTCCTAAAAGTATTTCTCTGAATTCGGCTACGCGATTATCTTCGGCTTTGATGACACTCTTCAAGGCAAACTCCATTTCCTTGTAAGTCATCTCATCAAACATCACATCAATACCCAACATGCCGGCATCAATCCAATCAGGAAGATCATCGCCATTGATCGTGATCACCATCATATTGTCGCGCACATAGTTGATAACACCTTGCTGATGATGTTTATTCGGTGTGCCTGCTGCATTGGAAAATACACTGACCAGTTTTCCACTTTGAAATGAACTGGGCTGATCCAGTTGATTGGTTTTTTCCACTTCAATGATAATACGCTCACCCGTGCCGATGTATTCGCGCAGCAACCTTACGGGATACCAGGTGGTTCCTTCCTTTGTTCGCTGACTAATTGAGCGAAGCAATACTTTTTGGCGGTATTGCTCCAGGTCGGCCTGGCGCTCTAATTGTATGAGCGTTAGTGTTTTCTGAAGTTGATCGCGGGATGTCATCATGTAATCGCACGCAAAGATGCAGGAGCAAACAATGAGATAAAAGTGTAGGCATCACTTTGTTTATGTTTAAATTTGCTGAATGAGTTCTCAGGAGCGTCTTACGAAACTTCATTTGCTTCGCGTCCGCAGGATTAATTTTGAACGGACAATCAAAGACGGTTTTTTTATAAGTGCTGGTATTGCCTCCGCGGGATTTGGTTTAAAGGGCTTTTTGTTGCCCAACAAATTTCTTGACGGTGGAGTAATGGGAATTTCTCTATTAGCGAATGTTATTACGGGTGTTAATCTGTCCATTCTGGTCTTCCTGATTAATCTACCTTTTATAATCATCGCCTACACTCAAGTATCGAAGAAGTTTGCATTAAAAACACTTATTGCTATTTTTCTATTGGCACTTGTTCTGGAAGTTTTTGATTTTCCAACCGTCACTTCCGATAAACTTTTGATTTCTGTTTTTGGTGGATTCTTTTTAGGTGCTGGCATTGGCTTATCGATAAGAGGCGGCAGTGTGATTGATGGCACAGAAGTTTTGGCGATTTACTCAAGCCGTAAAACTACACTTACAGTGGGTGATGTCATTTTGCTTCTTAACATCATCATCTTTTCTGTAGCTGCCTACCTGATCAATATCGAAACGGCACTCTATGCCATCCTCACTTATTTAGTGGCATCCAAAACCGTTGATTTTGTAGTACATGGGATTGAAGAATACACCAGCGTGATGATTGTGTCTGAGAAAAGCGAAGAGATCAAAGATGCCATCATCAATAAGTTGGGTAGAGGAGTTACCGTATTGAAGGGAAAAAGTGGGTTTGGAAAAAAAGGACATCGCAGCTTTGATGTTGATGTAATTTATTCTGTAGTAACTCGCCTCGAGCTTCAGCGATTGAAAACCGAAATCACCAAAATTGATCCAGAAGCTTTTGTCGTACAGAATAGCGTGAATGATATCAAAGGAGGAATGATTAAGAAGAGACCTTTCCAGGAATAAAATCCAGTGCTTCTCTGTAGCGTTGCATGTAGTCTGCCTTGCTTTTACTTTTATACTGCATGATAAACCTTGGATGAGCCAGCGGGATAATTTTATCAAAAAAATGGTGACGTTCGTTGAGCTGTTTCAGAAATTTGAAATTGTCTCCTTCACCAAGGCAGTAAGCTACGTTCCTGTCAATTCCAAATTGTAGTTGAGTGTTCAGGCATGCTAAAATGAATGGCGCCAGTTTCTTCTGTAAGCGCGCATCATCATAGTAATTTAAGTTTTTCCCGTCTTTGGTGAAACCAAGTGGTGAAATAGAACTGAAATAAAATTTCGAATAAAAACTTTTCGGTCCACCTAACGAGGTGATCATTTCATAAATGAATGTACTGGAGAGTTCTGCTTTTTTCGGTAATAAATTTTCAATGTCACAATTGGTTTCGAGATGGATGGGATCGGTAAATGGTATTCCCGTAAGGCCGCCACCCAGGCGACCGGGATTGATGCCGATAATCATTCTTCTGCTTACGGTATCATCATAGTATTTATGATAGAAGCGTTTGCATAACTCCATGGCAGATACTTCCTGATAAGGATTCATCACATGAACTCCGCGAGGCAATGAGGGTGGAATTTGTAGCGACCCTAAGAAATCAAGAATTTGATCAGCTAGGGCAGTTTTGGTATTCATATTATTCCAGAAGGAATTCGCTGATCTTTTTCGATTCACCGAATAAGATCAGCGAGTCACCAGCATGCAACACCAAATCGCCACCAACTTTTCCCAGTGTTTTTCTTTTCTTTCGCATCACTCCAATGATGTTGCGGTCTTCGGTAATATGCTTCACGCTAACCAATTGAATCTTATATTTAGTTTCAAAATCAATAGCGCTTACTTTAACTTCGGCATAGCGATGTGGTAATAGTACTTCAGCCACCTGATATTGATCGCACACGCGGTGTGAATCTAAGACCTCTCTGAAATCAAGCGTGTATGCGTTGCGTTCAGCTGAATCAAGTTCTGGATAGACAAATTCTGTCAACCCCATGCTTTCTAAAATGGCTTTTTGCAGCGTTGATGTTACCCGGCAAATGATGCGCTTGACACCATTTTGTTTTAGCAAAGCCGCCAACAAAATGATCGTGCCTTCGTTTTCTCCGATAGCAATAACAACCATATCGGCTTCTTTCAGCGGCAGCCCTTCAATAGCTTCACGATTGGTTGCATCCATGGATACTGTATAGGTGAATCGGTTTTTCATTTTTTCTACCCGCTCATTCGACAAGTCCACACCGAATACTTCATGTCCTAGTTCAACGAGGTTTCTGCCGAGCGATGATCCGTAATTTCCAAGTCCAAATACAATGAATTTCATATTGATTACTTTAAAAACTTAATACATAATCTCTTCTACAGGATATTGATAACCCCGATCTGTTACCTGATGGATAAATGCCAACAGCAGCGTTAGCGCACCAACGCGGCCGATAAACATGGTTACAATCAATACTATTTTGCTGAAATCAGAAAGGGTAGTCGTGATTCCCAAACTAAGGCCCACGGTGCTGAATGCGGAGACCGACTCAAAAGCAATATTCAGAATTCCTTTATCCCCATCATAGATAGAAATCAGCAGAACCGAAATTCCAATGATTAATATGGATAGCGTGATGATGGCAAAGGCACGGTTTATAGAAGGCTCACTGATTTGTGTGTGATGCACTTCTGTTCTGTTGCGACCGCGTACGATAGCGCGGAGATTTAAGAAAGCCACTGCCGCAATGGTAGTTTTAATACCACCACCAGTAGAAGATGGCGATGCACCGATCCACATCAGTAGCAGGTAGATTAATACAATAGGTAACGAGAGCTTGGTCATATCCACGGTATTAAATCCGGCTGTTCTTGGGGTAACTGATCCGAAAAAAGAAGTAACAATCTTGCCCGTCCAGGTAGTGTGTTCTTTTAACGATAAGTTGTATTCGAAAAAAAAGTATGCAACAAAACCAGTGACTAATAAAATGAGCGTGGTGATTAGCGCCAGTCTTGAGTTAACCTGGATGATCCGAGTCATCGATTCAGGCACTGGATTTTTAGTGACACGGGTAAGCAGTTTGGCAAACTTTATTCTGAAATAGGAGAAGATATTGAATACAATAGGAAAGCCCATACCACCCAGAATGATTAAGATGGCAATAACGAATTGTAAGGAATAATTAAACCGGAACGATTCGGTATACAGACCTGCCGACTCCGTAGAGAAGCCTGCATTGCAAAAGGCCGATACAGAATGAAAAACGGCAAAGAAGGCTCGCTCCACATTGCTATCAAATAATGCACCACCCAGACTTAGGTAAATCAAGAATGCACCAACACCTTCAAAAACCAGAGTCACCACAATAATGCGTGTTACCATGGTCATCACATTGCTTACCTGATTGCTACTAATCATGCTCATGAGTGCCATCCTGCTATGAAATGAAACAGTACCGGCCGCCAGGTAACTCAGTAATCCCGCAAAGGTCATGATGCCGAGCCCTCCTACTTGTATGAGAAGGAGTATGATCACTTTGCCTAGAGTGGTGAATTCGGTTCCGGTATCTACAGAGGCTAGCCCGGTTACGCACACCGCACTCGTGGATGTAAACAGTGCATCAACTAGAGAAATACCATGAGTGGTTGATTTAGGCAACAGCAATAGGAATGCTCCTGCCATAATGATCAGGGCAAAGCTCACAACGAAAATAAACGATGGATTTTGTCTTCGACTATAGATAAACCTGAGCAGGTTGGAGGCTTCTGTAAAAAACAGAAAGGTGACGCCTGCATATAAAATTAGTTTATGTGAAGAGAAATCCGAAGCTGGAAGAGGTTCAAGTGAAATGATGGTTTTACTCAAACTTGTCATGTAAAAAATGAGGATGACCAGGCCGAAGCTGTACCAGTGTGCCTTCCAATCTTTGATTACCAACCATTCAGAAGCAAATCGGGTAATCAGAAGTACTTTAAAGAAGGTGAGCCCATAAAGCAGATACGTGTATACCGTTAGGTCGTGACTGTAAAACGGAAAGAAACCAAAGTCATAGATAGCAAGACCGAAGACAAGGAATGCTGCTATGGGTATTAATGTATTACTAACACGATACATGGCATCAATCCAGGCGCGCAGGCTGAAAGATCCTTCTTTTATTAGTTGTTCGTGAATCAATCGCTTTATCCAGCGATAGAGAATCACTAATCGATAGGGAATATATTTCCGGAAATCCATGAATTGATTGCCGACTAAAACGGTGTCATTAAAAATTTAACTGAAATAACGATTAAGATAGAAGATATATAAACCTGCCAGTGTTCCTTGAGTGGTACCCCAAGCCACATCGAGCAGACTGATCCACAGTGGCCATCCTTTTACAAAGGAAAGATTCGTAAAATCGTATGTAGCATAAAGGGACAATCCAATAAATGCCCCCCAACTTATGGCCACAACAAGCCGGTCGTCAACATGAAGTGCGAGCATAATCACAGCGCTTAAGGCCAGGGAAATAACAACCTGGGCAATCAAGCCCATTGGAATGTTAAACATAATTTTCCCTTCCGGATCTAACTCGGCCAGAAAACCCAATGCGTGGCGATACCAGGCCGAAGCCACCACCGCCAGCCATAGAAAATCAAGGAGTATAAATACGATGGCTGAGGTGAAAGCAATCTTTAAGAATTTTGCACTGAAGAGAAATTCCATTACAAGCTCGAATAGCGCGCAAGCTACACATTTGCATAATAAGTTGGATATGGGTTTTAAGGTAATAATCCTTTTGAGGTCTCTTTCATTTGTTTAATTTTCACACATAACTAGGATCTTTATGCGGACAATACTTTTTGTGGGCTTACTTTCAATTTCATGGTTGTTGCACGGGCAAGGATTTGACGTGGTGATCAAAAATGGAAAGGTCATTGACGGCAGTGGCAATTCATGGTATTATGGTGATGTGGGTATAAGCCGCGGCAAAATCACCTTTATCGGGAAGAAGGAACACTACGATGCAAAAAAGATTCTGGATGCAAAGGGATTGATTGTCGCTCCAGGATTTATTGATGTGCACGCCCATATTGAAGGCGGTGAGGTGGCTGTGCCCACTGCCGATAATTTTATTTTTGATGGTGTCACCTCGGTGGTCACCGGAAATTGTGGTGGATCAAATCTGGAGATTGATTACTATTTCAAGCGAATTGATTCGGTGAAAACCTCCATTAACATCGCCACATTAATCGGGCATAACACCGTGCGAAGAGCCGTGCTAGGTGAAGCCAATCGCCAACCAACCCAGGAGGAACAGCATCGAATGGATGCGTTGGTTGAATCGGCCATGAAAGATGGAGCAGTGGGTTTATCTACCGGGTTGATATACGTGCCTGGCACGTATGCGAAAACCGAAGAGGTGGTGGCGTTGGCTAAAGTAGCTTCAACATATCAGGGTGTGTATACTTCTCATATTCGTGATGAGGGCGATCAGGTTCACGATGCAGTGCGTGAAGCCATCTCCATCGGACGCCAGGCAAATATTCCGGTTGAAATTTCTCACTTTAAAGTGACCTACAAACCCAATTGGGGCCGATCAATAGAAACCATTGGACTAATAGAAAGTGCCCGGTTAGAGGGCTTGGATGTAACGATTGACCAGTATCCATATGTAGCCAGCAGCACTACCCTGGACACTACGCTGCCCACATGGGTATTTAGCGGTGGTCGCGATTCTTTAAGGCTTCGGCTTAATGATCCTCCAACTCGAAAGAAAATCAAAGACGAAATGCTGGACGGATTAAAAAAGAAAAAACTGAAGAATTATTCATACGCCCAAGTAGCGCGTTATGCTCCCGACACCACCTTTAATGGTAAGAATATTTCTGAAATCAATAAACTGAAAGGAAGAAAGGCAAAAGCGATTGACGAAGCGGAAACTATTCTTGAAATGATCACGGCCATTAACCGTACGCAAATGGTTTACTTCAGCATGGATGAAAAAGATCTTATACGCATTCTTCAATATCCGTTCAACATGATTGCTTCTGATGCAGGCATCGTTAAGTTTGGTTCCGGCATGCCCCACCCACGAGCCTATGGTACCAATGCCCGTGTGTTGGGTCGTTATGTACGGGAACAAAATGTAATTCGTTTGGAAGAAGCCATCCGCAGGATGACATCATTGCCGGCTCAGAAATTCAACTTGCGTGACCGTGGTTTATTACGAGAAGGAATGGCTGCCGACATTGTCGTGTTTAATGAACAAACGGTAGGAGATGCTGCGACTTACACGAATCCACATGCTTATTCAACTGGATTCTCTTATGTGATCGTTAATGGAGAAATGGTAGTTGAAAACGGAACACATACTGGCGTACGCAGCGGTCAGGTATTGAAAGGCCCTGGAGGAAAATAAGATTTATTCTAAAAGCTTCAGGAGTTTTTTAATCGCTTCCCTGTTTTTGTCCGATTCGATGTTATTGACAATTCCCTGCTTCTCGCGGGTGGTCAATCTCCAGCTCAGCGAAGCACGGGCACTATTGTTTCGTATACTGTCCATCTTTTGAAGTCCCTGCGTATAATTCTCAGTCTGGTATTGTATATCAACCCGGTCGATGGGTAATGGAAACCAGGAGTGAGCTTGCCCGATCAGCATATCGCTGGTGATATCCTGAAAATTTTCAAAATTGTTATAGACACTGCTGATGGGTTGTGTCATATTGTCAATGATCGTCTGAGAACTTTTCTCACTGATTTGACGAAGCTTGGGAGAATCACGTATCGACACAAAGACAACGCCTGAAGTATTTTCTTTCGCCCATTCTCGAAAGGCATAAAGGAATCGTACAGCATCCGACATTCCAAAGTTGTCTGAAATGCCTGCATCCATGATTTGAATCGGAGGATTCGTGGGAAGTGTGGTGTTCGGGGTAATGTAAGGAAAGGTAGCACTCATGCGCAAGGCAGAAAGAAACCGTAAATTTTCTGAATTCTGTTCTTTAAAAAATCGATGGAAATCAATACCACTTACTTTGGCCTGATGATAGTCTTCAAAATTTTCAATCTCTGAATTCATGAATGAAACCGGCCGCGAGGCGATATAGAGTTTGCGTCCATCGTTGATGACGGTGGGTGTGAGAATCATCATGGGAATATTGCCCAGAATTTCTTCCTCCGCATAATCACTAACACGCCTATCCATCAATCCTTCTGTGATCTGATTGAGTTGGTCTTCAAAGGTAAAAGCACGATCACGTGTGTATGCTTTTCCTGCATATTCAAATTTGGAAAATCCAACAAACAGATCATTGGCCAGCAAACTAAATATCAACGGATTTAAATTGTCGTTCGAAATTTTTTCACGATGATCTCTTCCATAAGGATTGATGGATTCGCCATGCTGTTGGCGCAACTTAAGTTCACGGAAATAACTGGCACCGATCAACCCACCCGAGGCACCGGTGATCAATACACTGTTCTTCATCAGTCTGCCACCGGAAAGGCTATCGATAGTTTGTAATGCATTTAGCGTCCACAATGAAGCACGCTTGCCACCACCGCTGGTGCACAGAAAAACCATTTTAGGTTTATGATCAAATTTATTTCTCCAGTTTTCTAACTGAGGAAGTATAGCTTGCCGATCACGTTCCATGGTCACGCTGTCCAATTGCAATTGCAGCGTGTTGATCGTGTATTCAGCTGGAAGCACACCGTAATCCAAACCGAAGGCTTCATACTTTTTATCAAAGAAATCTTCGCCCACCAGGTGGTTTACAAAAATGAATAAAATCAAGGCAACCGTTGCCGACCAACCTCCAAACCAATAGGCGAACGCTCCTGCCAGCATCACAAAAATGGTGAGAAAGATGATGAAGGTTGCCGCTGCCGGTATCTGAAAGGAGGGATAATCTTTGAAGATCCCTAACAACAGAAGCAAAATGAAAATGAACATTTCAATGACTACAATATTGAAATGATTTTGATCGAATACCTGAATGATGGTGTTGCGATCGTAAAATGAGGTAGAATCAACAGGCTCAGGTTTCAGGTATCCGGTAAGGTAATAATCAACCCTTACTTGTTTTTTCCTGGCAATGTCCACTTTTCTGATCGCACTGGCCCGGGTCACTTTCACATTCTGTTTGAGTTTTTCATCAATACGACATACCATGTATCTGAAGATGTCTTTATTGGTGAGTCGGAAGTAAATAGAAAAAAACATGGTCATGATCAGGTAGCCCAGAAACAAGCCTCCGAGGTTTTGAGCCAGATCAGATGTAGTGCTGTATTCGTTGTTGATCTGAAAGGCAACAATCTGATACACATACGTGATCAGAAAAGCCACGGGTATCACACTGTTGTTTATCGTAAATTTTTTAAAAGGACTGTGCAATGTTCCAACAAATGAAAACCGATGACCATCTGAAATGTAGCAGGTAATGTGAAACGCCATCGTGAACCCTGCGGTGAGCATCCCCATGATAAAAAAGCTCATGAAGCCCACTTTATTCAAATATTCAGGATCGAGAAAGAGGTAGGGGATGCCCAGATACTTGCCAAAGTTTCCGGTGATCATGGTAAAAAGAATAATCCAGCATAACATGAGCACATGGTTGCGCCTGATGTTGTTCAACAAAAGCTGAATTGGAAACGAGTAAAAAATAGTAGAAATAAGGAGGTAGATTCTTTTCATGATTTACGCCTTTCAAGATATTAAAATTCGGTTACTAAATCGAAGAGAATGCCGAAATAAGAAAAACATTTAAGCTGATGGGCTTTAGCTGATAAATTTGTAAATCGTGTTTATAAACTATTAATTTTTTGTCGGCACTTTTCTCCATTTATCGATCTTCGGCTGGTTCAGGCAAAACACGAACGCTGGCAAAGGAATATCTTAAACTCGCCCTTCAATTTCGGGCTGGCTACTTCAGGCATATTTTGGGCGTAACGTTTACGAATAAGTCCACCCAGGAAATGAAAGATCGTATCCTGGCCTATCTCAATGATTTTTCGCAAGGCAAGCAAAACGATTTGTCACTCGAATTACAGACTGAGTTGCGACTCGATCCGCAAACATTTCAAAACTATGCTGAAGAGGTGCGGGCGCAGGTCTTACATAATTATTCACAGTTCTCCATTAGCACGATCGATGCCTTTTTTCAGAGAGTGATTCGTTCGTTTACGCGGGAGGCAGGTTTGGCTGGTGACTACCGGTTGGAGGTAGAGAACGACCCCATCATGGAAGAGGTGGTTGACAACCTGATTGATGAGTTGGGTAGCAATGAATTACTGACGGATTGGGTAGTGAAGTTTGCCAACCAGGAACTAGAGAACGAACGGGCCTGGGACGTGCGTACCAGCTTGCTGGAGTTTTCCAAACAAATATTCAGGGATGAGTTTAAAGATATTGAAGGAGAACTAAGTAAAAGCACAGCTGATCCGGAGTTCTTCAAGAATTTATTGAATGTACTGACTAAACAGAAGAATTTATTCATCAGTACGATCACAGGAAAGGCGAACGAGGCTGTTTCATTGATCAGAAGTAATCATTATGAGTTTGATGACTTTAAGTTCGCAGCGGGGGGAGCGTTCAGCTACCTAATTAAGTTATCAAAGATTGAATCGGTTAATGATTTTGACGAGGATAAAAAAGGGAAGAGGGCAGAAGGCGATTATCAGCAAAGTATAAATTGGCCCGCGAAAGATTCTCCCCATAAGGCTGCCATTCAAAAGTTAGCAGACGATCGGTTAATACCGCTATTAAATGAGATACTGGAATTCAGAGAGAAGCATTATAAGTCAGCGCTCTCGGGTCAGGTGGTGTTAAGCAACTTCTATTCCTTCGGCCTTATGGCTGATATCTCGCGCAAGCTGAAAGAATACAAAGACGAAAACAGCATCATGCTATTAGCCGATGCTCCTCATTTTTTAAATGGCGTGATCCGCGATAGCGACACACCGTTTATTTATGAAAAGGTAGGTTCTTTCTATAAGAATTTTCTCATCGATGAGTTTCAGGATACCTCACGCATGCAGTGGCAGAATTTTTTTCCGTTGCTCACGAATGCCCTGGATCAGGGGGATCGAAGCCTGATTGTAGGCGATGTGAAGCAGGCCATCTATCGCTGGCGTGGGGGTGATCTTTCTTTGCTTCAACAAGAAGTACAAGCATTGATAGGCAAAGATAGAGTGGATACAAAGGAATTGAGTTCTAATTACCGCAGCTCAAAGTCGGTGGTGGAATTTAACAATGCCGTGTTTAAAGAAGCGGCCGCAACAGTTTCAGCAGATACTGGTCATCCACTTCCTTCATTAGCCTATGAGGATATTGGTCAAAAAGTTTCTAAAGAAGAACAGGGATTTGTTGAAATTAATTTCATTGAAGAGAACGATGAACAGAAGTGGAATGAAGTGGCGATGGAGCGCATTCCTTTTCTGCTTGAAAAGTTTCAGCGCCTTGGGGCGAAATTGAAAGACATTGCTATCCTGGTGAGAAGAAATGAAGACGGCCAGCAGATTGTTGCACATCTGTTGGATTATAAAATTTCTGACAGGGCACAGTCGGATTGTAAGTACGATGTAGTCTCCAATGAATCGTTGCGTCTGGATGGAGCTGCTTCGATCAACGTATTGGTGAGTGCTTTAAAATACCTGAACAATACCGATGATGCCATTGCCCGCGCTCAACTTTCGTATGAGTATGCCCGCTTGCAAAATCAACTCACTGATCTGGCAGAAGTATTTGCTGTCACGAACCAAGCCGATTTTGAAAATAATTTACCGGAAGGTTTTTCAAAGCAAAAAATGTTTTTGAAAAAGTTACCGCTCTTTGAGCTTACAGAATCATTGGTTCAACTCTTTGAGTTAGGAAAATGCACAGGCGAGTTAAGTTACCTTCAAACGTTTCAGGATCTGGTGCTTGATTTCTCTTCGCGCGAGCGAAACGATCTCGCTGCATTTCTCATTTGGTGGGAAGTGAATAAAAATAAAAAGTCCATTCAGGTTTCAGGCGAAGTAGATGCAGCGCGGATTTTTACAGTGCATAAATCCAAAGGACTTCAATTTAAGTATGTGATTATTCCTTTTTGTTCCTGGGAACTTGATCATGGATCATTCAACGCGCCTACACTTTGGGTAAAGTCGGAGGAATCGCCTTTCCATGAAACCGGATATCTGCCTGTGAAGTATTCCAGTATTCTGAAGGAAACGTTGTTTGCTTCTTATTATGAAGAAGAAAAATCTCGAAGCTATCTCGATAGCCTTAATTTATTATACGTTGCCCTCACACGGGCCGAACATGGATTGATCGTGATGGCTCCCAATCCTTCCAATAAGAGAGGCTATGGAGGTAAAGTAAGTGAGTTGCTTTTCAACTCGATGCAGCGTGCCTTGCCGTCCGGATGGAGTATCCATAACGATACGTGGAATTCGGGCGAATGGAGTCTTAAAGCAGAGAAGGACAAATCTCAACAAGGTGCTCATCCCATTCAATTAAAAAATTACGAGACTTCTTCGTGGCGTGAGAAATTGGTAATCAAGCAAAGTTCGAAGGGACATTTTGAAACGACAGTAAATGTGGTGGTGGAGAAAGTGAAGTATGGCATCCATCTTCATACGGTACTTTCAAAAATAAAGTATCATCATGAAGTGGACGAAGCTATTCGGAGCATGGAAGCAGAGGGTGTAATCACAGCGGATGAAAGGCCTGTAATTCACGCGCTCATCAACGAGCTGCTTGCCAATGAAACGATCGCTCATTGGTTTTCAACCGCCTGGGATGTGCGCACTGAGGTACCCATTCTTTTGCCGGGTGAAGGTGACCATCGAATAGATCGGCTGCTAACCAAAGATAAGAAAGCAGTAGTCGTTGATTTTAAGACAGGCGAGCCATCTCGTGCCGATCAGAAGCAGGTAGTCTCTTATATCGACACCTTGCGCAAGATGAATTTTGTTGATGTTGAAGGTTACTTGTTGTATATCAAAACCGGTGAAGTAGTTTCTGTTCCACCAGGTAAAAAATCAAAAGTGAAAGATGAAAAGGATGGTCAATTGGGATTAGGTTTATCATGATGGAATCATTTTTAAAAGAGATAGCGCGTAAAATTTACCAGGAGCATCCTAGTCCCGATGTGCTCACGATTGTATTTCCCAACCGAAGAGCGGCCTTGTATTTCAGAAAGCATCTGAGCGAGATGATATCCAAACCCATCTTTGCTCCCAATTTAATTACGATTGAAGAGTTCATTTCTGGATTCAGTACGCTGAAGGTTCCGGATAAACTGGACCTTGTTCATCGCCTTCATACCACATACCGTGAGGTGATGGGCGACATCCCTTCGTCACGCAATGAATCGTTCGACCAGTTTTATTTCTGGGGTGATATGCTGCTGCGCGATTTTGATGAGCTGGATAAATACATGGTCAATGCTTCCGGTCTTTTCAAAGACCTCCGCAACCTGAAAGAAATTGAATCGGGTTTCGATTACCTCACCGATGAGCAGCGTGCCTTTTTAATGGAATTCTGGAAGAGCTTTGGCGAGAATATCACCGAGAATAAAAGAAAGTTCATCGAAATTTGGTCGAAGCTTTTTAAGCTTTATGAAACGTACAAAAGTCAGTTAAAAGCAGAAGGAATTGCTTATGATGGCATGTTGCATCGCCTGGTAGCGGAAACCATTTCACCGGAGGTAACTAAAAAATACAATCCTGGCCATCTTGTCTTTGCGGGATTCAATGCGCTTACCAAAGCAGAGGAAATCATTCTGAGCTTCTGTGCGGATCAAGGCAGTTCATTCCATTGGGATGGTGATGAGTATTATGTAAATAACATCCAGCAGGAGGCAGGAGTTTTCTTTCGGGAGTATCAACAACATGCTTCGTTAAAGAAAACATTCCCACATAGTTTTCCTGCTAACCTAAGGCAGAACAAAGTCGTGAACTTATATGGTTCGGCTCAACCCAGCGGACAAGTGAAGTTAATGTCGCAGGTGTTGAATGAAGAATTTGCCAAGGGGATCAAACCTGATGAGACGTTAATCGTATTGCCTGATGAAAAGTTGTTAATGCCGGTGTTGTATGCTATTCCAGCACTCACGGATAAACTCAACGTCACGATGGGCTATTCACTGAGCAACACACCGTTTTTCGGTTTGATTGAGTTGCTCGTGGATTTGCAGATCAGTAAACGCAACGATCATTTTAATCATCGACCGGTGATGACGTTGTTAGGTCATCCTTACCTCGTAGCAGCTGGAGCTGCTGAAGCCAATGCCAAGCGAAAGGAAATTCTGCAGCATAACCGGATACACATTCCACAAAGTTTTCTGGCCACCGCCATACCTGTACACCGATTGATCTTCGGAGATCATGAGCTGGGGTTATTGACGTACATCACCTCCGTTATCCGAGAGATTGGAGCACTGGAAACCATCAGCGACATCGACAAAGAGTTTGCTTTTCAATTCATTAAAATAATCAACCGCATTCATGATGTGGTGGGCGATCTTCCTGCCGATACCTTGGTGATTGACAAAGAACGAGTCAAATCATTAAAGTCTTTTCTGCGTTTATTCCGCCAATTAGTGCGCGCTCAACGTATTCCTTTTAGTGGAGAGCCACTCAAGGGCTTGCAGATTATGGGTGTATTGGAAACACGTAATCTTGATTTCAAGAACATATTCATTCTCTCATTGAATGAAGGAGTATTTCCTTCGTTTGGCAGCAAAGGTTCTTACATTCCCTTCAACGTGCGCAGGGCCTATGGCTTGCCTACGGTGATGCACCAGGATGCCATGTATGCGTATCTATTCTACCGATCCTTACAACGTGCGGAAAACGTTTCGCTTTTTTATAACACCGAAACGGATGTGTTGGGCCAGGGCGAGATGAGTCGGTACCTTCAACAATTGTTATATGAAAGCGGCTTCAAAATAAACCGGCATGTGTTGCACAACCCGGTACAGCCTACTGCCTTGCAGCCGATTGCCATCCAGAAAAATGAAGAGGTGATGAACGTCATTCAAAATCTCAATGTGGGCAAAGATGGCTTTCGCGGAATTTCCCCTTCGGCTATCAATACTTATCTCGAGTGTAAGCTCAAGTTTTATTTCAAACAGATTGCACGCATCAAGGAACCAAAGGAGATTGAAGAAGATGCTGATGCCCGCATACTTGGAAATTTCCTTCACCTGGTGATGGAGCGGTTCTATAAAAATCTTTATACCAACAAGAAATCGAAGGAAGTCGATCAAAGTGATTTTGATAATGTGAAAGTCATCGTGAATAAACTGATCGATGATGTGTTCATTGAAGGCTATCGACTCAATCCCAATGAAAAGGTAGACTATGTTGGCCAGCGATTAATTGTTAAAGAGATCGTGCAGAAGTTTGCTTTGCGCATTCTTGTGCTGGATAAAAACCGTGCTCCATTCATCATGGAAGCAACAGAAGCACAAGGGTTATTATATAATGTTAAGATCGATCATGCTCCCGGATATGCCGTGATCAGTGGTAAGATTGACCGCATTGATAGTAAGGACAAAGAGCTCAGAATTATCGATTATAAAACCGGTAAAGACAAATTGGAATTCGACAGCATGAGTTCTTTGTTTGAAAGAGACGTTAATCGCAACAAAGCAGCCTTCCAGACTTTCCTGTATGCGTTGCTCTATAAAGCCAATAATCCATCTCCCGGTTTTAATGTAATTCCGGGATTAATCAATCGCGATCACCTGTTCAGTAAGGGTGAATTTGGTTTCAGGATTAGAAGAGGAAATATTGTTGAAGCAACCGATGAGGTGATCACCCAATTTGAGTCGCACCTGAAAGGAGTACTGGAAGATATCTTTAATCCGGCAGAAGTATTTGATCAGACCAAGCAAGTGGAAACATGTAATTATTGTCCTTATAAAGACATCTGTTATCGTTAGATTAATTTTTGAATTCAAACGACTAGACTAAAAAATAATTATGCAAACTATACTGGGAGCCAACGGAGTAATCGGTAGGGAATTATCAAAGAACCTGCCTACACAAACTTCAAAAGTGCGGCAAGTGGGGCGCAATCCAAAAAAAGTAAATCCTGCTGATGAGCTGGTGAAAGCAGACTTGTTGAATTATGCAGAAACGGAGAAAGCAGTGGAAGGCAGTAAAGTGGTGTACCTCGTTGCCGGTTTAAAGTACGAAGCGAAGATTTGGGATAAGCAATGGCCGGTGGTGATGAAGAACACCATCGATGCCTGTAAGAAGCACGGAAGCAAGCTCGTGTTTTTTGATAATGTGTATGCCTATGGCCATGTAACTGGTGTGATGACGGAAGAAACTCCGTTCAACCCCAACAGTAGGAAAGGTGAAGTGCGCGCAAAGATTGCCACGATGTTGTTGGATGAAATCAAAGCGAAGAACCTGAACGCCATGATTGTTCGTGGCGCTGATTTTTATGGACCGGGTGCTACATTAAGTTTGATCCACTCTACCGTTACGGAAAGATTGAAAGCAGGAAAAGGGGCACAATGGATTGGCGACAAGAAAAAGATTCACACGTTCACGTACACACCGGATGCAGGTAAGACCGTAGCCTTATTAGGCAACGAAGAGGAAGCCTACAACCAAACGTGGCATGCGCTTACGAGCCCTGAAAAGATTACGGGTGAAGAATTAATTCGCATGGCCTACGAGATCATGAACAGGCCCAACAAAGGCGTGCAGGGTATGTCGAAAACAGGAGTGAAAATTTTAGGATTGTTCATTCCGGTGCTGCGCGAATTTGTGGAGATGATGTATCAGTTTGAAAACGATTACATGTTTGACAGCAGCAAAGCTTCCAGGTTTTTGAATGAGAACGCCACGTTCTATAAAGAAGGAATACGCGAGACGCTGCAATAATTCTTGTTTGCTATAAATACAAAACGAGGCTGTCTTTTTGAGACAGCCTTGTTTTTTTATGAATTGACCTTTACCGCAGGTGCTTTTGAGCAGCCTGGTTGATCACCTTCCTACCAATCAGTATGCCGTAAATGGCCAAAGGTAAGCCAGCATTTGAAACCTTTCCCTTATGTGAGATCTGTGTACGAGGTAGCAGCCAAGCTTCCATGCGATGAATCTTAGCGCATATCATCTTTTAGTTCACCCGTAGATAATCCGTACCTCTATAGATACGGGATATCTACGGGTTATATACGGGATATATACGGGATATCTACGGGAAAACCCCGATTGTGTCTAGTCCTAAAATAACTATACAGGTTTAACAAATGATCCTGGCCCTGCTATACAGCTTAGTGGTGTAATCCTGGCTTTAGCCCGCC
>CANIVF010000090.1 GCA_947470895.1 Bacteroidota bacterium | reverse complement strand
GTTTGTGGATAACTTCTTTCTCTATGAGAATCAATCAGTTAGTTTCTAATGCATAGCATTAGGATGGTTTGGAATAATACTTGCTCAAAGAGCCTGATTTTCATAGAGTTATATCGAATTCTATTTTTCTAATGCATGATCTCGGATTAATGCCATTACACCAGCCACGTGGGGGCAAGCAGCAGAAGTGCCACTAAAACACGTCCAATAGTCACTTGTTGTGCTACCAGCAATTCCTTGAAGATCCGTGGTATAGATACAAACTCATGGAACGACTAAGTCTATACCCGTGCCATAATTAGATGTTGAGGCTCTAATACCATTATGATCAACCGAACCAACTGCTATAACGTTTTCTAAATTTGCCGGGAAAGCGATAGTATTTGTTCCATTATTTTGGGTGATGGCAACCACCACAATGCCCAAACCATTTCGCCCTGTTGTAGTTGCCGAGTTAATGGCATTCGCTAGTGTTTGACTTGTTATAAAAATGGTACCAAATGACATGGAAATTATTTCAGCAGTATTATATACTCTGACCCAGTCAACTCCAGCCGCAATAACTGTTAAAGCGGCAAGGTCTGTATTACTTGTCGCATCAGTAATAACCATTACTGGAACTATTCTAGCATTATAGGCAATTCCAGCAATACCTATCCCATTATTGGCAGTTGCCCCAATAATGCCAGCACAATGAGTGCCATGCCAGTCGTTTCCTGTGTTTCCGCCATTGCTTCCGCCACCAGTGGCATCAAAACCGGGCAATAAGTTGTTAACTAAGTCTGGATGGTTTAACTCAATACCAGAATCCAAAACAGCAACTCGAACAGAATTACATCCAGCCGTATACTGCCAAGCTTCCGGAGCGTCAATATCGGCATCAGCAGATCCACCACTTTGCCCCGTATTATTTAATACCCATTGACTATTGTAAGAAGGGTCATTAGTCCCTGAAAGAAATGGAACTAAATAATCTGGTTCCGCATATTCAAAAAAACCTGATAAATAAAATTCTAATGCTTTTTCAGGGGCATTAGATTTTGTGGGATTAACAATCTTAACGGAAAAAGTCTTATTATCGAATTCATATCTTCTACTTATTTGACAGTTATTTTTTCTTAAAAAAACATCAAAAGTTTCAAAGTCAATGTTGTCCTTTAATTTAACAACAAATTCATTGGTTATACAACCCAAAAAAACACCTTCAGAGTTTATAAGAACTGGCGTTGCATATTCAATTTCAGGATCGCTATTCAGAATCTCAATTAAGTTCGTAACTCTATCTTTTGAAGGACTTTTTAAGTCCACAAAAATTGCCCCAACGTTATTAGGTGGTGTTACAGATTTTACTAATGGATTATTTAATAATTTCGCATTTGAAATTTCATTATTCCGAAACTTCACCAATAGCCTGTTTTCAGACATATAATAGGGCACTCTCTTATTTTGATATATACCGAAAAAATCTTGAGCTGATATTAGAAAACAAAAATGGCAAACAAAAAAAGTTAGCAATAATTTAGTCATAAGGCTTGAAATTATTTATTCTTAATAAGATAATTGACTTTTTTTAAGTCTTCTTTTTTTATTATCAAATAATAAGGAATTACTGTTTCAGCTCCACAGATACCATCTTCAAGTGTAACAATTAAATCAATTGAATTACATCTTTTAAGAAGTTCTAAATTGTAAATATGTCCACAGGTTTTAGAATCTATTCTTCCAACCAATAGTACTTGTTAAGAAAAATCTATTAAAGATAAATTATCGGAACATTCGAGATATTTGGTAAAGTCTTCTTGGGTTTGAATAATCAAATTACCAATTTCAGAATTATCATTAGTATCGAGGAGTATACAAAGTGAGATATTTTCATCAAACAACTTTGTAAATGAAATTTTCTCACCAACTTCATCACATGAGCTGATATTGGGATTGCAACTCAAAAAAGAAAATAAATATACTAAGGGTTAGCTTTCTCACATTTCTAATATAAATTTTAAATTTAACAAATCCTACAAAGATGATTAACAATAAAAAAGCCTGACCGAAAATCGATCAGGCTTTTTATTGATTTTGATTTAGGAACTAGGTCTTCTTCACTTCGCGGTTTTCGTAACTCTCGATCACGTCACCTACTTCGATGTCGTTGAGGTTTTTAATGCTCATACCACAATCAAAGCCAGATCGCACTTCAGCCGCATCGTCTTTGAAGCGTTTCAGGGCAGTCATCTCACCGGAGTAAACCACAATACCCTGACGGATCAAACGGATTGGATTACTGCGCTTGATGTAACCATCGGTTACCATACAACCGGCTACCGTTCCGATCTTCGATATCTTGAATACCTCGCGCACTTCTGCGTTACCCACAATCACTTCTTCCATCTCCTTCTCTAGCATACCTTCCATGGCAGCCTTAATCTCGTTGATGGCATCGTAGATGATAGAATATAGTCTGATTTCGATTTCTTCATTATCGGCAATTCTTCTGGCCGCAACGGAAGGTCGTACCTGGAATCCGAGGATGATCGCATCAGAAGCTGATGCCAACAACACATCCGATTCAGAAATCTGACCCACTGCTTTATGAATAATGCTTACAGCAACTTTTTCAGTAGATAGCTTTAGTAATGAATCCGACAAGGCTTCTACCGATCCGTCCACGTCACCTTTTACGATCACGTTAAGTTGCTTGAACGAACCAATCGCCAGACGTCTGCCAATTTCATCGAGCGTAATATGCTTCTTCGTGCGAATACTTTGCTCGCGAATAATCTGGCCACGCTTGGTGGCAAGTTCTCGTGCTTCGCGATCGCTCTCCATCACCTGGAATTTTTCACCAGCTTGTGGAGCGCCATCCAAGCCAAGTACCTGAACCGGAGTTGATGGGCCTGCTTTGAGCACTTTTTTACCTGTGTCATCAAACATGGCCTTAACGCGACCATAATTTGAACCTGCTACCATTACATCACCTACTTCTAATGTTCCGGCCTGCACCATCAATGTGGTTACGTAACCACGACCTTTATCAAGGGATGCTTCAATGATTGAACCAATAGCCTGCTTGTCCGGGTTTGCTTTCAGATTAAGTATTTCTGATTCCAGTAAGACCTTTTCGAGAAGGTCCTCAATACCTTGACCTGTCTTGGCCGAAATAGCCTGACACTGGTATTTACCACCCCAATCTTCAACCAGGATATTGATTTTAGAAAGAGAGTCTTTTACTTTTTCAAGATTGGTTCCTGGCTTATCAATTTTATTGATCGCAATGATGATTGGCACGCCAGCTACCTGAGCGTGATTGATTGCTTCTTTTGTTTGAGGCATCACGTCATCGTCAGCCGCCACAACAATGATGGCAATATCGGTAAGCTTGGCACCACGCGCACGCATCGCAGTAAATGCTTCGTGACCCGGTGTATCAAGGAAAGCGATTTTATTTCCTCCTTTCGTGGTTACGGAGTAGGCACCGATGTGCTGAGTAATACCCCCCGCTTCGGATGCTGTCACTTTAGTATGACGGATATAATCCAGCAAAGAAGTTTTACCGTGATCCACGTGACCCATGATGGTGACAATAGGAGCGCGTTCTTTTAAGTCTTCTTCTGCTTCATCTTCCTGTTCTTGTAATTCTTCTTCTTCCGTTGACGAGGTGAAGTGCACATCATAACCGAATTCATCCGCAATTACGGTGATCGCTTCGGCATCCAATCGCTGGTTGATGGAAACGAACATCCCTAATCCCATACACGTGGAGATAACGTCATTCACCGATACGTTCATCATCGAAGCCAAATCGTTGGCTGAAATGAACTCGGTTACTTTTAATATTTTGGATGATTCCTGTTCCTGCAACAAGCGCTCTTCTTCCGCGTCAGAAATAGCCTGACGTTTTTCTTTGCGGTATTTGGCACCTGTGGTTTTTTTCTGTCCACCACTAAGTTTAGCTAGAGTAGCGCGTATCTGATCTTGAATTTCTTTATCCGTTGGTTCTGCCTTTGGCTGACGGGGAGCAAAAGGTTTTGGTGGTTGACGGTGCGCACCACCGGGCCCGCCCTGACCTGGACCTTGCGATGGTCTAGGCCCTCCCGGACCTTTCTGATCATTAAAGTTTGGAAGGCGCTTGCGCGGTCTTTTATGAGCGGCAGCAGCCTTACTTAAATCTGAGGATGCAACGGGTTGTTCCTTTTTCTTTTCGACAGGTAACTCTATTTTGTCAACCACTTTCAAGCCCTGCAGTCTTCCAGCTCTTGCCTTGATCAATTCTAGTTCAGGGGGTTCAACAACAGCAGGTTTTTCAACTTTAACCGGTGGAACAACAACTTCAGGTTTCACTACTTCGGCAACAAGCTGAACTTCGATTACAGGTTCAATAACCTCAACCGGTTTGGGTTCGGCAATAATCTCTGGTATCGACACAACTTCTTGAACTTCGGGCTCTTTTTCTTTTGGCTTTTTCTTGTCTTTATCAAGTTCAATCTTGCCAAGAACTTTAATGCCCTCAAGTTTTGGCTTCTCGAGTTCTACTTTTTCAGACTTAGGTTCTTCTTTTGTCTTCAGTATCTCTTTTGAACCAAGATTCTTGATCAGTACACTCTCTTCTTCTTCAATTTTTTTGCGATTTACTTCAGGTTCAGACTTGGCAGGTGCAACTTCAATATGCTTTAACCCAATGGTGAGTCCTGATGCTTCTGCTTTTTCAGAAGCCGAAGAAGCAAACTCCTTCGAAAGCATGGCGAATTGTTCCGGAGAAAGTTTCGCGTTGGGATTATTTTCAACAGTAAACCCTTTTTTGGCCAGGAAATCCAGAATGGTATTATGGCCCACATTGAGTTTGCGTGATGCTTGTCCTAACCTTATCAACTTTTCTTCAGCCATGCTCAAATATCGATATTTAAATTATTTTTACTCGCTTTTATTCGTGTTAACCTTATTCAAATTCCTTTTTTAACACATTCAGGATTCCATCAACAGTCTCCTCTTCAAGGTCAGTTCTGCGAACGAGTTCTTCCTTATTAAGATTTAACACACTTCTTGCAGTATCCAAACCGATGCGTTTTAACTCATCGATCACCCAACTCTCAATTTCATCACTGAATTCGTCAAGATCTACATCTTCTTCCTGTAGCTCATCGGTTTCTCTGAATACATCGATTTCCATCTCAACCAACCGGCTGGCGAGCCTAATGTTCAAGCCTCCTTTTCCGATAGCCAATGAAACCTGGTCGGGTTTTAAGTAAACCGCAACGCGCTTGTTATCCTTGTCAATCTTGATGCTTACAATTTTGGCAGGGCTTAATGCACGCTGAATATAAAGCTCTAGGTTTTCGGTGTAATTGATCACATCGATGTTTTCGTTCTGTAACTCACGCACTACAGCATGAATGCGTGAACCTTTCATACCTACGCAAGCACCCACTGGGTCAATGCGGTCGTCATACGATTCCACCGCCACTTTTGCTCTCTCACCAGGTTCGCGAACTACTTTTTTGATCATGATCAAGCCATCGTATACTTCGGGTACCTCTTGTTCAAACAGGCGCTCCAGAAAAGCAGGGGCAGTGCGCGATAAGATAATTTTAGGGCTGCCATTGACCATGTCCACTTTATGTACTACGGCTTTAACATTTTCCCCCTTGCGGTAGCGATCTTTTGGAATTTGCTCACCACGCGGAATAGAAACTTCATTACCTTCTGAATCAGTCAACAATACTTCTCGGCTCAACACTTGGTATACTTCACCGGAAATGATTTCGCCAACAATGTCTTTATACTTCTGGTACAAGATGTCTTTCTCAAGATCTTTTACTTTCTGCATTAAAGTTTGCCGAGCAGTGGTTACAGCTCTGCGACCAAAGTCTTCCAAATAAATCTGCTCAGCTACTTCTTCACCTACTTCAAAATCGCTTTCGATTTTTCTTGCCTCTAACAAGCTGATTTTATCGTGATCCCAGATGTCTTCCGAATCATCGTCTACGATTTCGCGGAAACGCCAGATTTCAAGATCTCCCTTGTCGGCATTGACAATGATATCGAAGTTATCGTCTTCGATGTATTTTTTCCGGATCATGTTGCGGAACACGTCTTCCAGAATGCGGATCATGGTAGGCCGGTCAATGTTTTTTTGTTTGGCGAAATCGGCAAACGATTCAATAAGTGTCGATGTATCCATAGCTGTCACTATTTAAAAGAAACCATTACAATTGCTTTTTCTATTTCACTAAAAGGTATTTCTGTCTGTGTAAATTCTTTTTTCTTGCTGCCTTTCGCGGGTACTTCTGCTTCCAATACAATTTTTTCTTCATCATACTCCTGCAACAAACCCTGCACAATAGTTTTGTTTTTATGATGAACCTTCAGGCTGCGTCCTACATTCTTAGCAAACTGTCTTTTCAATTTCAGCGGCTGATCCAATCCTGGAGTTCCTACTTCAAGTGTGTAATTATCTTTGATTAAATCGATGTTATCCAAATCTTCTGATATAGCGCGACTGAGTAAAGAGCAATCGTCAATGGTGATACCATGATCACCATCTAAGATTACTGTAACCTTAAATGGTTTGTGCTTGCTCAAGATCACATCCACCACAAAATGACTCTCGTCTTTCAGGTGTGATTGTGCCAAATCCTTTATTTTTTCAACAACGTCCATCAAATTTCTATAAACAAAGAGGGGACTTTTGGTCCCCTCTTTTGAATTTTTCCAAGAAGTGGTGCAAAGATAGGTGATTTTTACTTTATAGCAAATTATTGCGTTAATTGGATGAAACGAGCAATATGAAAAGCGTTAAATTATTGTTTTTGGGTTTCGCACTTTTTTTAATAGGATTCAATTCATGTACTGTTGAAAAGGAAAATGTGACGGAGCACTTGATTCCGGTTAATCTACCGGATTTCAATTCGGATTCAGCCTATCTTTTTGTGGAAAAGCAAGTGAAGTTTGGTCCACGAGTACCCAATACTCAATCACATGACAATGCCGGTGATTATTTGGTTGGTCAATTGAAGCGATATGGAGCT
The DNA here is from genome assembly GCA_947470895.1 of Bacteroidota bacterium. GTDB lineage: Bacteria > Bacteroidota > Bacteroidia > Cytophagales > Cyclobacteriaceae > ELB16-189. Next base: position 12,425 of record CANIVF010000090.1, on the reverse strand, counting down.
ATTGTGGTTGAACAGTACTTTGTTGCTACCACGTTTGATAGTCAAAAACTGAATCTCAGAAACATCATAGCCAGTTTTCATCCGGAAGCACGAAAAAGAATGTTGCTTGCTGCTTGCTCATTGGGATACTCGTCCATTCGCAGATAAAGACACACAGGACAGATTTGCTTCCATTGATGGTGCGAATGATGGAGCCAGCGGTGTTGGAGTTCTGCTGGAAATAGGTCGAGTTTTAAGCACGATTGATTCTCTATCCGTTGGCATTGATATTATTTTATTTGACGGAGAAGATTGGGGTGAACGTGATGGAGAACATGCCAATGTTTCTTTATCGGGCGGACTTGATTCGTGGTGGTGTTCAGGATCTCAATACTGGGCTAAAAACAAACACAAGAAAAACTATTATGCTTCCTACGGGATGTTACTCGACATGGTAGGAGCAAGGCGTTCCCAATTTTTTCGCGAGGGTGCCTCCATGACTTATGCTCCTGAAATTGTAAATAAAATCTGGACGATAGCAGATCAAATTGGGTACTCAGATTATTTCGTAAAACAGGATGTGCCTGCCTTCACAGACGATCACATTTATGTAAATCGGTTTGCCAAAATACCGATGATCGATATCGTTCATTACCAGACAGGCATTGGCTTTTTCGGGGATTATCACCACACAAAAAAAGATAGTATGCCGATTATAGATAAGGCAGCCTTAAAGGCAGTTGGATCAACCTTGCTTCATGTGATCTATTACGAAGAACGTCAACGAGCTTAACGATTATAATGGTCAAAACTTTTGTGATCGCGCTGGTAGAGAATTTCTTGTGGCAATGATTTGAAATACTCATACGTGATTTTCAGTCCTTCTTCTCTTGAAACTTTAGGTTCCCATCCCAGAATTTCTCTTGCTTTTGTAATATCAGGTTGGCGTTGTTTAGGATCATCTTTAGGGAGATCATGATACACTACTTTTTGCTTAGTGCCCGTAAGCTTTACAATTTCTTCAGCAAATTCGCTGATGGTGATTTCATTTGGATTACCAATGTTCATGGGCTGCGCATAGTCAGAGAGAAGCAACCGGTAGATTCCTTCCACAAGATCGTCTACATAACAAAATGATCTTGTCTGAGATCCATTACCAAAAACGGTGAGGTCTTCTCCGCGCAAAGCCTGTCCGATAAATGCGGGCAATACACGGCCATCATTTAGTCGCATGCGTGGGCCATAGGTATTAAAAATTCTGACGATCCGTGTTTCTAACTGATGAAAAGTGTGATAAGCCATGGTGATGGCTTCCTGAAAACGTTTAGCTTCGTCATATACACCACGGGGGCCTACGGTGTTTACGTTTCCATAATATTCCTCGGTTTGAGGATGCACCGTTGGATCGCCATATACTTCCGAAGTGGAGGCAATAATGATTCTGGCTTTTTTGTCACGGGCAAGACCTAAAAGATTATGAGTGCCTAACGATCCTACTTTCAAAGTTTGAATCGGAATTTTTAAGTAATCAATGGGACTGGCCGGAGAAGCAAAGTGTAAAATGTAATCAAGTTTGCCTGGCACATGCACAAACTTGGTAATATCGTGATGATAAAACTCAAAGTACTCAAGTTTGAAAAGATGTTCAATATTCCTTAGGTCGCCAGTGATCAGATTATCCATGGCAATTACGTAATAGCCTTCTTTAATGAAACGATCACAAAGATGCGAACCCAAAAAGCCGGCACCGCCTGTGATCAATACTCTTTTTTTACCCATAAATTGTTTCTCGTCCAATGCTAAAGTATGTGTAGCCCAACTCTTTCATTTGAGCAAGGTCATATAAATTTCTACCATCAAAGATTACCCTGCTTTTTAACAAGGTAGATAGTTTGTCAAAATCAGGAGTTCGAAACTCTGGCCATTCTGTGGCAATAAATACAGCGTCTGCATTCTCAGCGGCTTCATAAGGACTTTCACAGAATTGAATTTTGTCACCAATAATTCCCTTCACATTTGGCATTGATTCCGGATCATGAGCCTTAATTATGGCTCCTGCCTTAACCAACTCTTCAATGTTATAAAGTGAGGGTGCTTCACGAATATCATCGGTGTGTGGTTTAAATGATAGTCCCCACAGGGCAATCACTTTACCTTTTAGATCTCCTTTATAATAATCCTTGATGCGTGGAATCAGAATGGTTTTTTGATCAGCATTTACGGCCATGACTGCCTCTAAAATTCTGAAGGTGTAATTCACATCAGATGAAGATTTTGAAAGTGCCTGCACATCTTTAGGAAAGCAACTTCCGCCATAGCCTATACCCGGAAATAAGAATCTTTTTCCAATGCGGCTGTCGGTTCCTATTCCTTTACGAACCGAGTCAACATCGGCACCTAACAATTCACATAAGTTGGCAATTTCATTCATGAAAGAAATTTTGGTGGCCAGGAATGAGTTGGCTGCATACTTGGTTAATTCTGCAGAACGCTCATCCATAAACACCAAAGGATTGCCTTGGCGCACAAAGGGTGCATATAAGGCTTCCATGATCTTTTTGCCCTTTTCGGATCGGGTACCGATCACTACTCGCTCAGGTTTCATGAAGTCTTCAACGGCTACTCCTTCACGCAAAAATTCAGGGTTGGAAACCACATCAAATTCAACGGCACAGTTCGCAGCAATTCGATCTCTTACCTTATTTGCAGTGCCCACAGGCACGGTGCTCTTATCAACAATTACGGTATACTGTTTAAGCAATGGACCAAGTTCGCTTGAAACACCCAGAATATATTTCAGATCGGCCGAACCATCTTCACCAGGAGGTGTAGGCAAAGCCAAAAAAATGATCTTGGCATCTTTAATTCCTTCGGCAAGATTGGTTGTAAAAGAAAGTCTGCCCTGTTTGAGGTTACGTTCAAAAAGCAGCTCGAGGCCGGGCTCGTAAATGGTTATTTTACCATTACTTAGTTTTTTTACTTTTTCAGCATCAATGTCAATGCACGTAACGGTATTACCCGTTTCTGCGAAACATGTACCGGTAACTAATCCGACATAGCCAGTTCCAACTACAGCAATTTTCATATATCAGTTTAAAAATTTGATTGCAAAATAACCTTAAATAACCATTAAATGCCCCTTTATAACTTAAATTAATAGGAATACAGTTTGCCCTAACACTTGTTTGGTTATATTTTTTAACTTTAAACTTATAAAACCATTTGAGATGACGACAGAAGATGTTCTTGATTTTGACGTGACTGAGAATCAAAAAATGATTGCCCACATGGTTCGTGATTTCGGGGCAAAGGAAATAAAACCCTTCATGATGAAGTGGGACGAAAGTCAGGAGTTTCCAATAACGCTTTTTAAAAAATTGGGTGAGCTTGGGTTGATGGGTGTGTTAGTTCCACACGAGTATGGCGGTTCTGGTTTTGGGTATTCAGAATATGTAACAGCTATTTCAGAATTAGCAAAAATTGATGGCTCAATCGGTTTGTCAATGGCGGCTCATAATTCATTATGCACCGGGCACATTTTGCAATTTTCCAACGAAGAACAAAAGCAAAAGTACTTGCCAAAACTGGCCACAGCAGAGTGGATTGGAGCATGGGGTTTAACTGAACCGAATACTGGATCGGATGCCGGAAACATGCGAACGGTAGCCATAAAAGATGGAGACTATTATGTGATTAATGGCGCTAAGAATTTCATCACGCATGGAAAATCTGGCGATGTTGCAGTTGTTATAGTGAGAACAGGTGAGGTGAGCGATTCGCACGGTATGACTTCATTTATTATTGAAAAGGGAACACCAGGTTTTAGTGCGGGCAAAAAAGAAAATAAATTAGGTATGCGAGCCTCTGAAACGGCAGAACTGATTTTTACAGATTGCCGCATACATAAAAGCCAGACAATCGGAAAGGAAGGCGAGGGTTTTGTACAATCTCTTAAAGTGCTGGATGGCGGACGCATTTCGATTGCGGCATTGAGTTTGGGCATTGCGAGGGGAGCTTTTGAGGCGGCTTTAAAGTATTCTAAGGAACGCCATCAATTCAATCAACCAATATCAGCATTTCAAGGAATTTCGTTCAAATTGGTTGATATGGCCACCAAGATTGAGGCTGCCTCCCTGCTAACTTACAGAGCTGCTGATCTGAAGAATAAAGGTAAAAGTGTTAATAAGGAGTCGGCTATGGCAAAACTCTATGCCTCTGAAATAGCAGTCGAAATTGCCACAGAAGGCGTGCAAATATTTGGAGGTTATGGCTACATGAAGGACTTTCCTGCAGAAAAATATTATCGTGATGCCAAACTTTGTACGATCGGGGAAGGCACCTCAGAAATTCAGAAATTGGTAATTTCGCGTGCTATTTTAAAGTAGTGCTTGCGAATTTGAACACAAGACTGCTATATTTGCAGTCCTAATAGTTAAAAACATGCTGATTATTAACATTAAAGAGAACGAATCGATTGACAAGGCCCTGAAACGCTTTAAGAAGAAGTTTGAGAAGACTGGCGTATTGAAAGAATTGCGCGCGAGAACTTCCTTCACCAAGCCTTCGGTAAGAAGAAGAGGTCAGGTGATCAAAGCCGCTTATCGTCAGAAGATGTACGCTTCTGAAAATTATTGATTTTCTAATCACTTAAAGCATATACAACCCTCCCAAGAATTTTTCCTGGGAGGATTTTTTTTATATTAGGACGACACAACAGGGTTTGCTTAGTTAATGGTTGAGTCATTCTTAAAATATATACAGTTCGAGAAAAGGTACAGCCCCAAAACGGTTATCTCCTACCAGACCGACCTTAATCAATTTGAAGCTTATTTAAAGAAAGAGTTTGAAGGCACCTTGGCGAAAGATGCCAATTACGGCTTGGTGCGCTCGTGGATTGTCAGTCTGGTGGAGGCAAAACTGGATTCGATCACGATCAACAGAAAAATCGCTTGCCTGCGATCATTCTATAAGTTTTTAATGCGACAGGAGATCATCGCGAAAGATCCGATGATGAAAATCAAAATCCTGAAGACAAAAAAGAAGTTGCCTCATTTCGTTAGTGAACCGGACTCCGTAAAACTTCTCGACAACATAGAATTTCCTGAAGGACATCAAGGCCAACGTGATAAACTTATTTTGGAACTTCTCTACGGAACGGGCATGCGATTATCCGAACTTATCGGATTAAAGGAAAGTGATATTAATCTTGCTGCCAGAACCGTGCGGGTATTAGGTAAAAGAAACAAGGAACGCGTGATACCATTTTCTTCCAGCCTCGTTATACTGATTAAGGACTATATCCGGCAACGGAATATGGAAGTGGAGAGAAAGGATCATTCGTATTTATTAATTACTGATTCGGGTGAGCCATTGTATCCCGTTATGGTAAACCGCACTGTAAAAAAGTATATGAAGCTGTTCACTTCTGTGGAAAAGAAGAGCCCACACGTTTTGAGACACACGTACGCCACTCACTTATTAAACAAAGGAGCAGAGATCAACGCGGTAAAAGATTTACTCGGTCACAGTAGTTTAGCGGCAACTCAGGTGTACACGCACAACTCGATGGAGAAACTCAAAAAGGTATTTGATCAGGCGCATCCTAAAGCATGAAAGGAAATACAACGATAAAATTCACCTATGTAATAAGCTTACCCACTGGCCGAGCCGGCTGGTCTGAAATACTCGGATTTAATTCTATGTTAAACTTTTAAATTATTTTTTATGAAACTGCAAGTTCACTCTATTCATTTTGACGCAGATCAAAAACTTATCGACTTCATTCAGAAAAAGGTAGATAAACTGGAAACATTTTATGACCGCATGGTGGATGGAGAAGTTTTTCTTCGCCTTAATAATGAGGGAATAGAGAATAAGACGGTGGAAATCAAATTGAATGCTCCCGGACAAAATTTCTTTGCCAAAGAACAAGCAAAATCATTCGAAGCGGCCGCGGATTTAGCAACAGAAGGGCTCAAAGCGCAACTCCAAAAATTTAAAACAAAACAAACGAACGGAAGAGGATAGAAACAGAAAGGGCTCCGAGGAGGAGCCCTACTTTTCTTAGTTAAGCTTAAACGCTTTCTTGATTGCTTCTACATGATCTAATTTTTCCCAGGGAAACAATTCCACCTTCACTTTCAACTCATTCTTTTTTCCTTTGTTGAAAACTTTCTCAACTACTTTTGATTCACGACCCATGTGTCCGTAAGCGGCAGTCTCGGAATAAATAGGCGTACGAAGTTTGAAACGCTCCTCAATAAAGTAAGGACGCATATCAAAAATCTTTTCGATCTTCTTGGCTAACTCACCATCCGTCATGTTCACTTTAGACGTGCCATAGGTGTTAACATACAATCCAACTGGTCTTGCAACACCGATAGCATACGCCACCTGTACCAGCACCTCATCACACAATCCGGCTGCGACCATATTTTTGGCAATATGACGCGTTGCATAAGCTGCAGAACGATCTACTTTTGAAGGATCTTTACCTGAGAAAGCACCACCACCATGGGCACCTTTTCCACCGTAAGTATCTACAATAATTTTTCTTCCAGTTAAACCAGTATCTCCATGAGGGCCACCAATGACAAACTTGCCGGTAGGGTTTACAAAATATTTTATTTCGCTATTGAAAAGCTTCTGCACTCGCTTTGGGAGTTTCTTCATGATGCGCGGAACAAGAATGTTCACAACATCATCTTTAATCTTTTTCAACATGATGGCATCTTTGGCGAAGTCATCGTGTTGAGTAGAAATCACAATGGCATCGATGCGCTGAGGCTTGTTGTCATCACTGTATTCAATTGTTACCTGAGATTTTGCATCAGGACGGAGGTACGTCATTACTTTTCCTTCTCTGCGGATGACAGCGAGTTCTATTAGAAAAAGATGAGCGAGCTCTAACGGTAACGGCATATAGTTATCCGTTTCATTAGTCGCATAACCAAACATCATACCTTGGTCGCCAGCGCCCTGATCTTCCTTCTTCTTGCGCTCAACACCCTGATTAATATCCTGTGATTGTTCGTGAATGGCAGAGAAAATACCGCAGCTATTGGCTTCGAACATGTATTCGCTTTTGGTGTATCCAATCTTCCTGATCACTTCGCGCGCAATGTCTTGCACATCAAGGTAAGCCTCGGATTTCACTTCACCGGCAAGAACCACCTGACCCGTTGTAACCAGTGTTTCGCAGGCTACTTTGGAGTTGGCATCATAAGCTAAGAAATAATCGATGAGAGCATCAGAAATTTGATCGGCTACTTTATCAGGGTGACCTTCAGAAACCGACTCAGAAGTGAATAAGTATGGCATAGTTATATTATGTTTTCAATTTGAGGTGGCAAAGATAATAACTAAGATTAAATGACAAGAGATTAACCTGGTGAATTAATAGGTTCAGGCAAGTAATAGAAACACAGCCGGTGTTTTAGGCCAGCTTTCTTTTTGCTTTTTCCATTGCTCCACTTTTAACGTGCGAATGAGTTCCTGTTTGCCAGTTACATCAAGTGCAACCGTTAGTCTTGTATCCGATTGAAGGTTTTTTAACAGATGATCGAACACTGAATTATTGCGATACGGTGTTTCGATAAACATCTGAGTTTGATTTTTGGCTTTTGATTCGCGCTCAAGCTCTTTGATTCGCTGAGAAGCTTCTTTGGCATCGATAGGAAGATAACCCTGAAATGCAAATTGCTGCCCATTTAGTCCTGAAGCCATTAAGGCAAGCAATAATGAGGAGGGCCCAACCAAGGGTACCACTTGAATATTGTTTTTGTGCGCATACTTCACCGCCAATGCGCCAGGATCGGCCACACCAGGGCAACCTGATTCAGAGATCACACCGACATTATATCCTGCTTTGATTGGCTTCATTAACACCGACAATGCTGATTCTGGTGTTTCCTTATTCAGCACTTCAAAATGAAGGAACTCAACGGTCGGATAGATTTTTAAACTACTCAGATACCTTCGTGCGGTACGAACATCTTCCGCCAGAAAATGCTCTATGGATGGCAATACATCTCGCACATGGGCTGGTATTACGGAGGATTGAGTTTCATCGGCAATGATATTGGGAATGAGATACAGCTTACCGTTATTCATTTCCATTCAAAAAATCAAATACGGTTTCCGCAAATGCTTTAGGATCTTCTGCCTGCACCCAATGCCCTGTGTTTAGCGTTACGAATTGTGCGAAAGGAAATAGTTTTAAAATACTTTCATCATCACCCGGAGCGTAGTATTTCGATCGCACCCCTTTTATGAAAAGCGTGGGGCCAGTAAACTGACCTTCGTATTGCATGCCAGCACCAATTTCTTCAATATGTTCATCGATGGCATGAATGTTTACGCGCCATTCAAATTTGCTTTCGCTGGTGCGTGCAAGATTCTTTAACAGGAATTGGCGGACATCGGGTTCTGGCACCTGACGGCTAAGTAATTGATCAGCTTCAGTGCGTGATGTGAGGGTTTCAAGATTGATGTCATGCAAGCCTTCTAAGATGTGATCATGATGAACCGGATATGACTTCGGTGCGATATCTACAATAATTAACTTATCCACCTGATCCGGATGTTTCACCGCAAAGTTCATAGCTGTTTTTCCTCCCATGGAGTGGCCGATGATGTGTGGCTTGTAGATGTTGTGTTCTTGAATTAAGTCTGCCAAATCATCGGTCAGTAATTGATAATTAAACTCATCGGTGTGTGGCGATTGTCCATGGTTTCGCTGATCCACCAGGTAGACAGTAAACTGTTCAGCAAATACTTTCGCCAACGAAAACCAATTATCAGACGAGCCAAACAACCCATGCAGAATGATCAATGGTTTACCTTCACCTGATTTTCTAAAAAATAATTTCATGTGGTAAGATTCATTGCCGCGAAGATAACAAAGAAAAAACAGGTCATTATGCTTAATGATTATTGATGTACCGCTATATTTGCGCTTTCGATTTTTATGGAATTAGTAAACAACACCTACCGGATACAAGACCTTGATGTTTCAGAAATCTGTGCGCAGTTTGGCACACCGCTTTATGTATATGACGCTGAAAAAATTATTCATCAGTTAAGAAGCATTAAGAGCGCGTTCAGAGATGCCGATGTAAAAGTGAAATATGCTGCCAAGGCGCTTACGAATATTTCCATTTTAAAGTTACTAAAGAAGTATGGTTCTGGTGTTGATGTGGTTTCTATTCAAGAAGCACACTTGGCTTTAGGTGCCGGTTTTGCTCCCGAAGAGATCATGTTCACGCCCAATTGTGTCGACTTTGAAGAAATCATAGAGGGGGTTGAATCAGGATTGAATATCAACCTCGATAACCTTTCTGCATTAGAGAAATTCGGTGAGAAATATGGGAACACCTATCCTTGCTGCGTGCGATTGAACCCGCACATCATGGCAGGAGGAAATTATAAAATTTCTACAGGTCATAGTAATTCAAAGTTTGGTATTTCAGTGTATCAGCTTCCGCAGATCATGCAACTGGCGGATCAATATAAAATCATAATCAACGGATTGCACATTCACACCGGCTCTGAAATTACCGAGACGGATGTGTTTTTGAAGATGGCCGAAATCCTTTTCGGGATTGCCCGCGATTTTCCTTCTCTGAAGTTCATCGATTTTGGTGGAGGTTTCAAAGTTGCCTACAAAGAAGGCGACACCGTTACCAATGTATATGACCTCGGTTTGAAGTTGAGCAAAGCCTTTACGGATTTCTATCAGAGCTACGGTCGCAAACTGGAACTTTGGGTTGAACCAGGAAAATATATCGTTAGTGAGGCCGGTTATCTCTTCGTGAAAACGAATGTGGTAAAGCCTACGCCATCATTAACCTTTGTTGGTGTTAACTCCGGATTGAATCACCTCATTCGCCCCATGATGTACGATGCCTATCACGAAATTGTAAACATCACCAACCCAATGGGCTCACCTAAAATGTATACGGTAGTGGGTAATATTTGCGAAACCGACACGCTTGGTTCTGATCGCAAGTTGAATGAAGTAAGAGAAGGCGATTTGCTTGCCATAAAAAATGCAGGTGCTTACGGATATTCGATGTCATCCAACTATAACTCACGCCTCCGGCCGGCCGAAGTGTTGATCATCAATGGTGAAGCAAAGCTCATTCGCAGACGCGATACGCTTGAAGACCTGTTGCGCGGGCAAATTGATGTGATCTGATCACCGTAATAAAATTCTGTTTTTTCGTCTGCTGACATACTGTTGACAACACTCACGGTTGCTTTGCAAGCTGAACTAACTTTTATTCATGAAAAAAAATATATTCTCAGGATACGAAATATTTGTAGTGGCGATACTCACCATTCTCCAGTTTACTCTGATTCTGGATTTTATGGTGCTTTCACCGCTGGGCCCTTTTCTCATGCCGGATCTCCACATAGCACCACAACAATTTGGCATGGTGGTGTCGGCTTATGCTTTCAGTGCCGGCCTTTCGGGAATTTTGGCCGCTGGCTTTGCGGATAAGTATGACAGGAAAAAATTGTTGATCTTTTTTTATACGGGTTTTATCATAGGCACTCTGTTTTGCGGATTGGCAAATACGTATTCTTTACTTCTGATGGCGCGCATCATTACCGGAATTTTCGGGGGTGTCATCGGCTCAATCACGTTAGCGATCATCACCGATTTGTTTCGCCTGGAAGTGCGTGGTCGCGTGATGGGTTTTGTGCAAATGGCATTTGCTTCCAGTCAGGTATTAGGCCTGCCCATCGGTTTATATTTTGCCAACCTGTGGGATTGGCACTCTCCTTTTATGATGATTGTGATCGTGAGCATCGTGGTCATGGGCGCCATGATCATGTATTTAAAACCAATCGATGCTCATTTGAAAGTCAAATCCGACAGGAATGCCTTTGTGCATTTGGCGAAGACGGCTTCAGACTCTGTTTATCTTAAAACTTTTGCTGCCACGGCATTACTGGCTACCGGTGGTTTTATGATGATGCCCTTTGGTACCGTGTTTGGTGTAAACAACTTGAAAATATCACCCGATAGTTTACCGCTGCTTTATACCGTTACCGGATTGTGCTCAATGTTGATTGGTCCGCTCATTGGAAAGTTTAGCGATAGCTGGGGAAAGTACCGTACTTTTTTTGTGGGCTCATTAGTAACAATCGTCATTGTGCTGATTTATTGTAATCTTGGAGTAACACCTTTATGGTTAGTCATGGTTTTGAACGTGATTATGTTTGCAGGCATCACCGCCCGTATGATTTCATCACAGGCACTTTTATCGGCCGTCCCCGAACAATCCGATCGTGGGGCATTCATGAGTATCAATTCTTCTGTTCAGCAAATCTCCGGAGGTATTGCCGCCTATGTGGCAGGATTAATTGTGATGCAATCTCCTTCTGGTGAATTATTGAATTATGATATTCTTGGATACGTAGTAGCGTTCACTACTTTTATAACGATCGGGCTTATCTGGTTTGTGAATCAGCGCGTGATGAAAAAGTTAGCTATTGTTCCGGTTTCTCTGCATTGACAAATTTCACGTAGCCAGATGATGATTTTTCGAATAAATAGTTCTTGGTAAGCACGGTTCGCATTGTTATTTAATTGCTACTTTGAATCAGTATTGTTTTATTTTTGCATTATGCGATCAGTCCTGCTTTCACTTGTTTTGCTATCGTCATTTCAAACAGTGCAAAGCCAGGTATCAGACACCCTTGTTGAGATAAAGCACCACCAAAGACCAGCGCAGATTTTCATTATGGATTCACAATCCTATGGATATCCAAAACCAAAGCCATTTGCTTTTGTCACCTCTATCCCAAGAACATTTAAACGTGTAAGTAAGGAATCTTTTCAACGCAAAAGTGTTAAGCCCTGGCTCTTGATTGCAGGTTCAACAGCGGCAATGTGGGCGTTTGATCAGCATATCACTGATGGTGTTCAGCAATTCTCTCGGCATATCAATCTCGATAATAGTAGGAAATATATTGATATTATTGATTTCAACTTGGGCAAAATGAATGTTGATGTGTACCAGGCGCCTGATAATTTGAACACAGCCATATATACGATTGGAGAGGGAATGCCCCCAGTACTGATTAGTGCAGGATTAGTGCTGCATGGATTAATTAAGAAAGATTACAGATCCCTTTCAACAGCAAGCCAAATTATGCAAGGTTTAGTTGCGATGGGAATTACAACCCAGGCAATAAAGAGAATGACCGGTCGCGAAAGTCCCTTTCAGTCTACTCAGATTCGAGGAAAGTGGACACCGTTTCAAAGCTTGAAAACATATCAACAAGCAGTATCAAAGTATGATGCATTTCCATCGGGACACATGGGAACGATGATGACGACTACGGTAATCCTCGCGGATAATTACCCGGAAAAAAGATGGATAGGTCCTGTAGGATATTCCGTAATGGCAATTGTAGGATTGTCCATGATTAAT
>CANIVF010000089.1 GCA_947470895.1 Bacteroidota bacterium | reverse complement strand
TTAGCAGAAGAACTAACCGAATACGAAAACTAAAACCAGGCTGTGATCAACCGAAAAATCAATACATTTTTTAACTCAACTAACGACTTAACTTTTGGTGGTCACTTGGCTCCGGAATCAAGTGGTCACGTTAACCGGAATATCCACTAATTGGCCATATCTACTTTACTCTTCTATTAAATATTGAGTTTGTATTAATCCTCAAAATTTTATTGCAACCCGTTGAAATTCATTTTATTACTCACACGATTGCGGAAATTTACTTGTGTAATAGCTTGTTTGCCAAAGTTAAACCGACTTAACTTTGTCGTAATCAAAAGCAAATAACTATGGCAAAAGCAACTACTAAAATGGTAACTGCACCAGAAAAAAAGAGTACAGTTAAACCAAAAGCGAAGTCTACAGTGAGTATTGAGAAAGTGACAGAAGAAGTTCTGGCAAAACTTAAATCGCTAGATTTAGATCAACAACTTCAGGCAGACATCGAATGGTGCCTTGGAAGTTATCGATATGATCAGAATGCTACCGGATTAATCGAAGTGATCTTTAAAGCGCATAATGTACTTAAGGTAGCTCACGCTAATAAAACCAAAGGAATTACATCCACTTTATTAAGCAACATTGAAAAAGTATTGAATTAGTAGGTGATGAACTAAACAATAGAAAAAGCCAGATTACTCTAGCTTTTTCGCTTAAATCATATGAGTTACGTTAGTTAGTGTGCCTTTATAGCGATCGCAAGTAACGCCAAACTTATTTAAAAAATCCACTCCCTCATCATTAGGAATTCCTTTGTGCTCCGCATACGAGTTAAAATAGATCACCCTGTTAATACCCATGCTAAAGATGATACGTGCGCATGACAGGCAGGGTGATAGTGTAACATATAGAGTAGCTCCTGCAACGGATGTCTTGTTCTTAACGGCATATAATATAGCATTCTGCTCTGCGTGAATCGCCAAAGAACAACCTCCTTTCGAATCACGTGGGCAGCCACCTTCAGGCCACTCTTCATCACAATTGTGAGTTCCTGAAGGAGGACCATTATAGCCAATGGAGATAATACGGGTATCTTTTGTAAGCACCGCGCCAACATGGCGTTTTATACAATGAGATCGTTTGGCCAGATTTACTGCCAACTCCATATAAATATCATCAAATTCGGGGCGTATCATAAGCGTAAAAGTAATGATTGAAATCAAAATACTATATTCGCAAGCAAAAAGGAATAATGAGTATCGGTTTGAAGTTTAGTCTACTTCTTTCTTTATTTCTACCACTGTTATCAGCGGCTCAGGAAGCAATCAAACCAAGGTCAAGCCCATTGGCAGTAGTTAGTGCACGATACAAGGATACTTATCTTAAAATCACATATAGCCAACCTCACAAAAAAGAACGTTTAATTTTTGGCGGGATTGTACCCTACGGACAGATTTGGAGAACTGGTGACAATGAAGCAACAGAGATAACAACCACCCGTGATATCCTAGTAAACAATACGTCACTCAAAGCCGGCACCTATTCTTTGTTTACGATACCCGAAAAGGATTCGTGGACCATAATATTGAATAGTGAGCAGGGATTATGGGGAGCTTATAACTACAATCCAAAACTAGACATATTCCGATTTAATGTTGCTAGTCAACTATTGCAGGGTGCCGTATACGAGCCATTCAGTATAACCATTGACCAAAAAAATGAGAAGGCTGAAATTATTCTATCGTGGGACTCTGTGCAAGTTCGCATACCCATTCAGTTTAACGAACCCAAACCATAGTGAAATCACTTATTATTAGCTTCCTGTTGATCATAATCAACACCAGCCTGTGGGCACAGAATACCTCAGAACTTGATCGCAGAAACGGCTTCAAAGACATCAAACTAGGGAGCCCTATCGATAGCGTGAAAGACGCTGTATTTAAAAAAGATATCATAGAACAACAGATGTTCCCAGCTAAAATCTATGAAACCAAGCATGCTGATTATAAAACAATCGGTGAAGTGGTCGTTAAGAAGATAGAACTAAAAACATACAAAGGTCTCATCTATGAGATCAATGTGTTTCTTCCGAAAGATCAACGTGTGATGCAAGGACTTGAGAAATCGTATGGTGAAGCTACCTTCAGTGTGCGTTTGCACGCTTATTATTGGAAAGCTGAAAATCTGAGCTTAGTATTTAAAGGTGATGGGAAAAAAATTCAACTCACGTATAAATCTGCCCCTATTTTAAAAATGATGCATCAGGATAAAAGCAAAAAAATAGACGAGGTTGCAGAAGAATTTTAGTAGGGCAATCTAAAACTAAACTGCCCTACTAGCTTTCATTATCCTTTGTAAGCAATACGATAAATGACATCAGCCTGATCATCGGAAACCAGCATTGACCCATCAGGTAACAAAAGTACATCAACAGGGCGACCCCATACCTTTTGGGTAGCTTCGTCTAACCAACCAGTAGCAAATAGTTGATAACTTACTACTTTTCCATTCTCTAACTTCGCAAGACTTAACTTATAGCCATTCTTTTTAGATCTATTCCATGATCCATGCTCGGCAAGGATAACTTGATTTTTATATTCTGCGGGAAACATATTTCCTGTATAAAACTTTAAACCGAGTGGCGCTACATGGGCACCAAGGTTTTGCATAGGCTTTGTAAATTCATCACAAGAATACTTACTTCCAAACTCAGGATCTTTGATGGTGCCGCCATGACAATACGGATAACCGAAGTGCAATCCCTTTTTCGGTGCAGAATTTAATTCGCAAGGAGGAACATCATCGCCCAGCATGTCTCTTCCATTATCGGTAAACCACAAATCTTTTGTATCAGGATGCCAGGTAAAGCCTACTGTGTTTCTGACACCACTGGCGAATAACTCAAGGCCAGATCCATCAGCATTCATTCTGTGAATGGCGGCATAAACGAGATCCTTCGATTCACAAATATTACAAGGCGCTCCTACGGGAACATATAATTTACCATCAGGACCAAAGGCAATGTACTTCCAGCCGTGATGCGTTTCCTTTGGAAATTTATCGTAAATGATTTCAGATTTTCCCGGAGCATCCAATTTAGCTTCGATGTATGTAAACTTATGAATGCGACTCACCTCTGCGACATATAAATTACCATCCTTGAATGCAACTCCATTGGGCATATTAAGGCCTGAGGCAATCACCCACTTTTTATCGGCTTTAAAGTCACCATTGATATCTTTGATGGCATACACTTTATCTTCGTTTCGATTGCCCACGAATACGGTTCCATTGGGAGATATCGCCATCGATCGGGCGTTTTCAACTTCTGCGTAAACACTAATTGAAAATCCTTTTGGCAATTTGATAGAATTTAAGGGAAGATCGGCACTAGTATTTGTAATCGCTGGCACAGAAGCATCTAACTCCAAGGAGGAAGTATGAGTCGGTATTTCTAACCCATTAAAGAATAGGATAATCACAACCAACGATAACAAAGTGAGCCAAGGGTATTTTATCATAGAATAATTCGTTTAAGGATGATTTCTTTTATATCGGAACTCTAAATTAACAAGACAAATATCGGAAGGTTAACATCCAAAATCTAAGAATTGTTAAGATTGCCATTCCCATCTGGATTGATCATTCCAACCATTTTGCCTATGCACTCATTTAGCACTACCTTTGCGGGGATTTTTACAACATGATCTCAATCTCCAACATCTCCTATTTCATCGGTGGCCGTCCTCTTTATGAAGATGCATCCATGTTTATTAAGCCTACAGATAAAATTGGCCTGATTGGGATGAATGGCCGGGGTAAATCTACCCTATTAAAAATAATTAATGGAGATCTTACGCTCGATAAAGGCTCCATCAGCAAATCAAAGGATTGTACTATTGGATTTCTGAATCAGGATCTTCTCTCCTACCAATCCGATGATGCTATCCTCACCGTGGCCATGGCAGCCTTCAAAGAAGCGGTGGACACCCAAAGACAGATTGAGAAAATATTACATCAGCTGGAAACAGAATACTCCGATGATCTGGTGGATAAGCTTACCAAACAGCAAGAAAAATTTGAACACCTAGATGGATATACTATGCAGGCCAAAGCAGAAGAAGTCTTGGAAGGCATAGGTTTCACCACCAAAGATCTTCACAGACCCTTACGGGAATTTTCTGGAGGCTGGCGCATGCGCGTGATGCTTGCTCAGTTGCTATTAGAGAAACCTTCATGCCTCATGCTGGATGAGCCTACCAACCACCTCGACTTACCATCTATTGAATGGGTGGAGAACTACCTGAGAAATTATGAAGGCGCTGTCGTCATCGTATCGCACGACAGAACGTTTCTCAATAATGTAATTTCAAAAACAGTAGATGTGACCAATCAGGATTTGGTTACCTATGAGGGCAACTACTCCTACTATTTGCAGGAGAAAGAAATGCGGGAAGAAATTCAGAACAACGCATTTGAAAATCAGCAATCGAAAATCCGGCAGACAGAACGCTTTATTGAACGCTTTCGGGCTAAGGCAACCAAATCGAAACAAGTACAATCCCGCGTGAAATCGCTGGAGCGTATGGATATGATTGATGAAGTGGTGAACGATACTGCCGCGGTTAACTTTCGCTTCTCATTTAAGCAGCCCTCAGGTCGGCATGTCGTCACCATGAAGGACATATCAAAAGCTTATGGAAGCCAGGTGATTTTAAAACATACCAGCACTATTATTGAACGTGGTGATAAAATCGCTTTGATCGGAGCTAATGGAAAAGGTAAATCAACTTTGTTACGCATTATTGCCAATACCGAAAAAGTAGATGGAGAATGCGTTGTTGGCTACAATGTGATTTATGGTTTCTATGCCCAACATCAACTTGAATCATTGCATGTCGATAATGAAATTTTGGATGAACTTAAGCAAGCAGGGAGTGGCAAAACAGAGCAGGAATTAAGAAATGTTCTGGGCTGTTTTCTATTTTCGGATGAGGATGTGTTTAAAAAGATCAAAGTACTGTCCGGTGGAGAAAAATCACGCGTAGCCCTGGCCAAGACGTTGATTTCAGAAGCAAATTTTCTTTTACTCGATGAACCGACCAACCACCTGGATTTTATTTCGGAAAATATTCTAATACAGGCTTTGCAACAATACCAGGGAACCTTTGTTGTTGTATCTCACAATCGACACTTTGTAAGTCAGGTAGCTAATAAAATCTGGTATATCGAAGATCACAAGATAAAAGAATATCCAGGAACGTATGATGAATATGAATACTGGAGAAAGAAAAACGAAGCGGCAGGAATTATTCAACCCGTTGCTGTAAAAAAATCTGAACCTAAACTTGCCGAAAAAGTTCAGAACGCAAAGCCTGTTAATGTGAATGAAAAGAAAATCAAATCGCTTAGTCAAGATTTAAAAAAAGTAGAAGAAGGCATTCATAAGTTAGAAATTGAAAAGAAGAAAATTGAAGAAGAAATGGCCAAACCTGAGGTCTATAGCAATTTTGAAAAGCTGAGCGGGATCCAACATAAGTTTGATGCGATTAACTCCTCATTAAAAGAAGAAAATTTCAGGTGGGAAAAAATCATGATTGAGTTGGATGCTTTAGAAACTGCAGGATAAGCTTACTTCCAACCTACAGCAATCCAAACCTGAAGCCGGTTGATTTCATTTTTCACTGTCTTCCGATTGGGATCACCCAACACATAGGCAATGTTATTCCAATAATAAGTCTCGTATTCATAATAAGAAGTAAGCCGTTGATTCTTTTGGCCTAAACCTATAGAAATACGCATTTCATCGTATTTGATTCTGTAGCCTACAACGTAACTAATCATTCTGCCTGCATTCGTTTTTTGATAACCATATTCCTGAAAGTCAAGAGGCTTCCACGAAGCCAGTGCCCCACCATAGTTCATTTCTACATAGAGGACATTCTTTTTGCCAATCAGATCCCAACTTACGCTGCCAAACATGGGCATGGTATTCCATTCAAAGTAGGAATCCAATCCAACACCGGCTGCTACTCTCAGCTTCTTACCAATTTTTACTCCATGGGATGTGGAGCCACTAAAGCTGATTTGTTTGCCATCTGAACAAGAATTGCATCCTATTAAAGAACCCGATTGAAATTGAAAATAGTATTCTATCTTCTTCTTGCTTATGGAGTCCTGACCAATAGGTTGTGCAAATGACGATGCGCCAATGATCAGATTAATAATCAATAAAACAATTGGCTTCATTGGTTAACAATCGGCAACTGACTAATCAACTTAATGTTCTTGATATCAGAATAATCATATTGATAAAGACCATCCTTACCAATGACCATAGCAATCTGTTGGAATGGAATTACATCGAAAGCGTTAATTTCTTTATAGTGGGCTAATTGATTCGCTGAAATGGCTGATACATTCGAAGCATCATATACTTTTAAACCATCGGCACCATCACAAATAAAAAGTGTTCCCTGATCAATGCCCAAACCATGTGGATTGGTCATCTGATAGGTATTTTTAATGGTAGGCATTTTTAGATTACTGATGTCTATTACTTCAAGTTGGTTGGTGAACCCTTCGCATGCTGACCCACTGCGCAAGGTCACGTATGCATAATCACCCTCAACAACAACTGGATCACAACTGCGAAGGTGTGAGTATTGACTAACGATGGTAGGTTGAGTGGGAATATTTAAGTCGAGAATATACATTCCTGTTCTTGAACCAACAAAAAGATTGTTCTTATTAGGGAACAGCGTTTCAACGTCCCATGACAATTGAATTTCATTCTTAGCCACAGGTTTCGATTGCTCAGACACATCAACAACATCGAGATTTGCACCATCTAACCCGTAAAGAAAATCACCATTAATGGTAAATCGAGCCATGGATCCACCTATACCGGCCTGGCTGGAAGTTGGCGCAAAAGCGGTTTTTGAGTTAAACGATTGCGCTGTGCTCGCCAGCATAGCAACTCCCCTGTCATAATATATGCCTCCCCATGGTTGATAAATAGCATTGCAGTCGGTTTCTCTAACACTTACCTGTTCTACTTTCCTCCATTCGGTTAAAATTCCCTTATCGGACGACACCATCATGCCGAGGGTAGAATAATTATTGAATAATTTCTCTATTCGATTTACTTCTTTAATGTTTGCCAGATCAGAAATATCAAATGCGACCAAATCCACATAGCTGTCTGCATAAAGTGTATTACCACGAATGGCTAAATCATAATTACCCGGAATGTGGAGAAAGCTAAGTGGTCGTGGACTTTTTGGATTTTTATTGTCAATAATATGAATTCCCTTTCCCGACTCATTGATGTATAAAATACCATCCTTAAAATAGATTCTGCCAATATCGGAAAGAGGTATAGGCTCCTCTACTTTTACAGCGGCTTTTATTTCAGCGGATGTTGCGTAGGCGGGTTCGTAGTAAACGAAGTAGTTGGTCTCTTCGCACGTGTCGGCACAATCGGTAAATGAAAAAGCAAATATGAAAAGAAAGATAAAAAATGACAGGCGCTGGGTGACAGTTGTTCGGGTTTCCATGGTCTTCTGGTTAGTAGCTCATTAGTTTGACCCGCTTTAACCCAAAAAAGTTGGAACGATCGGAAGAAAAATAATGGCTGTTAAAAATAAATATGCCTTCGTTCCAAAACTGCGCTTACAATAACCAAGGCGGTAATAAATAAAATTGCAAATAATCCCGGCTTAACCTTTTCATTTAGAAAAATTAAAACTGATTTCATATAGGTCATTTTATCCAATTAGATATTTTAACGATCCAAACGTTTAATCTCATTTAAAAATATATCTGAATCTAAACCCAACATCCCACGCCAGTGGATTTGATGCAGAGGAGTTGGATTTTAACACAGAATTAAGAGAATAGCGTAACCCGGGCGCAATGGACACCCTATACTGAGAAGCAATTTTGTAACTCAATTCAGTGCCCATTAAGCCTGCCCAGCTTATAGTTCGGTAAGGGGAAGAGTCACCAGCACCAGACGAATAGCTTTCAAATTGTCCGCTCTCATCAGTAAGTGTATTCTGCATAAAAATATCTGTAGACAAACCTGAATTTAATTGAAGACCCAGCTTTCTATCAATCAGCATATAACCTGCCTGAACGGGTACTGATATATATTTATTAACACTATTGATCTGATAAGGTGATGAAACCTGAACAACCGATGGAAGTGTCTTAAAATTCGCATAATCGGCCACCGATGCCATCGGTGAGTTATTGGCATCTAACAGCGCAAAATTAGAGGTATAACCAATAGCCTGATTAAGGTAAGAAACTCCACCCTGAACGAGCCAGCGATTGGAAATGCGCTTACCTAAATTCATTCCAATAGAAAATACGGAGCCTTTTGAAGAAGTAGTGCTATAGGAACTTTGAGCACCGTTATTACTAAGACTGCCCGGACTTTGATAGAGCACCCTGGAAGCGGATGAAGTGGATGAACTAAAGCTTGAGGAAGGAGAATAATTTCCGGTTGAAGCACCCAAGGAAGCCCATAAATCTTCTTTAGATTGTCTATCCTTCCTTGAGGTCATCAATGAAGAAGGCATGGCTGGTAACTTTCTAACGATGATTACCTCTTTCATTTTCCCCCTCAACTTGATTACAGAATTTGGAATTGAACTTAAAAGAGAAGGATAACTGCGAATAGGAACGCTCTTTTCCTTTCCTTCTTGAACAGCAAGCAAATCTTTTCTCATCACTTTTTCAGTTTCAGATTGAATGAAATGTGTTGCTATGAAGCCGTTGGAATTACTATAGGCACTATTTTGTTCAATTTGAAGATCAGCATTGCTTTCAGCTTCATTACCTGCATTATTATCAGCAGATGAATCAAGCACATCATTGCCATTGGATTCATTATTATCAGAAACTTTTGGTGAGTTTTCCTTAATCAAACTGATTTCTTGCTGATTGGGAAGCTTAGAAAGATAATACGTAGTTAATCCACCCAACAATAGAGCAAATAAAATAGAAGCAGCAGCCAATCGCTGATAAAACACTACTCTGCGTTTCATCGTAATCGTTTCGGCTTTATTCAAACCTTGCTCTAAGCCAGCCCAAACATTTTCTGAAGGAGCCTGCTCAGCATTTTCAAATGCCTTTTGCCAGGCATTCTCAAATTTTCCCTTCTCCGAATTTTTCATACCGCTTTTCCTGTTGACTTAACTTTGCTTTTAATAAACTCTTTGCCCTATTGTGTTGCGACTTGGAAGTGCCTTCGCTGATGCCTAGCATCTCTCCTATTTCTTTATGGCTATATCCTTCTATAGCAAAAAGATTAAATACCAACCGGCATCCGTCAGGTAACGACTGAACGATGGTAATCAATTCACTTAAATGAAACCCCGACAAGCTCACGTGCTCTTCTTCACGGATATCAATGTTTTCTACATCGACCATCGGAATAAGATAAAGTTTCTGTCTTTGGGAGTTCAATGCTGTATTGATCATAATCCGAGTCATCCATGTATCCAGCCGGGCATCTCCACGAAAAGATTTAATATTGGCAAATACCTTAATAAACCCTTCCTGCAAAATATCCTCAGCTTCCTGGGTTGATTTGCCATACCGTTGACAAACCACCTTCATTTTATGAGAATAGCGGTCATACAAAGCCTTTTGAGCAGTCCTGTTTTCTTTTATACAGTCCTCAAGGAGGTCCTTTTCAGTTTGCATAAACCCTATATGTCCCTTTGACACCAAATAATAACGTGAAGTTGGAATGCAAATTGAGTTATTTATTCGTTTAGTTTTGAGCCATGAGATCAATTATTTGCTTAGCCCTTCCATTATTACTGGTTTCCCATTTTATATATGGACAAAAGCAGTTAACCTTTTCAGATAAATCCTATGAAGATGAAATTCGCACGGTGATGCTTTATTCAGGTGCTGGCGGATCGAGAAATAACCTTAGGTCAGCGGTAGTACAAATCCAGAATCAAAACCTAGTATTGGAGTTTGACGATCTTCAGGCGGAACGAAGTAACTATTATGTAAAACTTATACACTGCAATGTAGACTGGAGTAAGTCGTCCCTTATGGATTTAGATTTTCTTTCTGATTATAATGAGTTTCCTATCACGGAATATGATCTTTCGTCCAACGTTTCCATTCCCTATGTTCATTATTACTTTCAGGTACCTGACGTAAAGTTGCCTAGCAATTATCTATTAGTTGCCTATCGTGAAAATGATGCCAATGATATTTTATTATCACGAAGGTTTATGGTGTATAGTAATGAGGCAACCATTTTCCAAGACAATTTAGCGCAAGGACAAGGTACACTTAACGCAAGTAACCAACAGCTCAATTTTAAGGTAAACTATTCCCGACTTAATATCATTAATCCGATGGAAACAGTTCATGCGGTGGTACGGCAAAATCAGCGATGGGATAATGCGCGATTGAATGTGAAGCCAAGTTTTATAAGGGAAGATAATCACGAACTAGAGTATCGGTTTTTTGATCAGGATAATCAATTCATGGCAGGAAATGAATTTCGTTTCGTTGATTTCAGATCCCTAAACTATCCAGGGCAAAACACAGGAAGGATCGATAGAAGTAAAAGACCCTTTAACTTATGGGTGCAAACTGATCGATCACGAGAAAGCCAGGCTTACGCACAATACGCTGACTTGAATGGGAATTTTGTGACCGAAAACCAAGATTACCGGGACGCGGCTGTCAGTGGAGATTATGTATTTGTCACATTTACATTGGCGACTCCTCCGGTAAACGGACAAATGTATTTATTAGGTGCTATGAATAACTGGTCTCATTCGGTTGAATCCAAAATGAGTTTTAAGAAAGATCGAAATGTTTATGAATCCACAGTACTCTTGAAGCAAGGGTTATACAACTATCAATACTGGGTTGAATCTAAAGATGCGAATGGCTTTCAGGTTGAGGGAAGTCATTTTCAAACAGAGAACAGTTATGAGATTTTAATCTATTATAGGCCATTTAAACCTAATGCAGACTTATTGGTAGGATATTATCCAATTCAGGTGAATCCGCGTTAAGCGTAATTCACTTCCTGGTCAACACTACTTTTTACTGAATTCGCGTGGGCAACATCCAACATTCCGAATCCTTTATGGGAGAAAAAACCCAATCCATTTTCATATACAAACTGTTGCACCGGTTGAGGCGCATATAAGGTGAATGGAAAGGTGTAGCCACGCACCTCATACTTTACATCCAGATCATAAAGAGGATAGATGCGAGCAAACTTCTTATGCGAACTTTGAATTCTGTTGATATAATCCTTATCAGCCACTAACTGAAATTTATAAAAGTCAGCTAACTGTTCGGTTGAAAATTTACCGCTGGCCTCCATGCGTCCGATAGTGCTGTCGTAGAGTAAATCTGAAAACTCATCGTTCTCAGGCGAAATAAAACGTTTCCCAGTTTCGTCATTGAACGATGAAGGCACCAACACAATAGGCGAAATACATAAGAACTTAACTGAATCCGTAATCGTAACTGGTTCCTCTGGTTCAAAGGATTCAGGCACTAGTTGCATATTACCAATCAGCAATTCCTTCTGCTCAAACAATACGGCAAGAAAATAATCCAGAAACTCTTTGTCAGAAGCTGAGAATACTAGCGTAACCCGCGATGAGAAAAAATGCAAACCCTTACGACTAATTTTGATCTGTCCTTTAAGGCCAGAAAAGTTGTATTGGGTATAAGAAAAGTATGATGGATTTTTTCCAATCATGACTAAACCCTTTATTGTTTGAGCGAGTAAAAACTGATGATGAAACGGAACGTATGCTCCTCTGTTCTTCAGTGAAAAGACAATCCTGATTCTCAAGATAAAACCGTTTTGGGGTAAAAAATAAAACTAAAACCCAGCCTTTAAAAAATATGCGCACAGCTAAGGTACTAAAAATCAGAATTATAAAGCAAAATGATGCAGGAAAAGTTTAAGTAGTCTATTCTTAAACATTAAATCTGAAATGCATCACATCACCATCCTCCACCACATAATCTTTCCCTTCCACGGCTAGTTTACCAACTTCCTTACAACCTGCTTCCGTCTTATATTTCTGATAATCAGGTATTTTTATAACCTCGGCACGTATAAATCCCTTTTCGAAATCAGTATGAATAACTCCTGCTGCCTGAGGTGCCTTCCAGCCACGATGAATTGTCCAGGCGCGAACCTCTTTAACACCAGCGGTGAAGTAAGTAATCAAGTTGAGCAAGTGATAGGCTGCCTGAATCAGGCGGCTAAGTCCCGACTCTTTAAGTCCGTACTCTTCGAGAAATACTGCTCTGTCTTCTTCACTTTCAAGCTCTGCAATCTGGGCTTCAATGGCAGCACATACAATTACAACCTCTGCATCTTCATCTTTAACGAGATTTTTCAACGCATCAACAAACTTATTTCCCGTGTGGATAGAACCTTCGTCCACATTGGCTACATAGATTACCGGCTTATCGGTGAGGAGTTGTAAGTCTTCAATAGCCTTCTTGTCTTCTGCATCCATTTTCAGGGTTCGGGCGTTCTTTCCAGCCTTCAAAGTTTCCTGGTAGGCAATCAAAATGGCAAGTTCTTTTTTGGCTTTGGCATCACCACTTTTTGCAGTACGCTCTACCTTATTGATTTTCTTTTCAACCGAATCAAGATCTCGTAATTGAAGTTCAATATCAATCACTTCCTTATCGCTAACAGGATCTACTTTACCTGCTACGTGAATGATGTTTTCATTTTCGAAGCAACGAACAACATGTGCAATCGCATCTACTTCACGAATATTGGCCAGAAACTGATTGCCAAGGCCTTCTCCTTTGCTGGCTCCCTTAACAAGCCCTGCGATGTCAACAAATTCGAATGAAGTAGGAAGAACGCGTTCAGGATTTACCAATCCCTCGAGAATCTTCAATCGGGGATCAGGCACAGAAATAACCCCAACATTGGGCTCAATAGTGCAAAATGGAAAATTCGCTGCTTCCGCCTTATTGTTAGAAATCGCATTAAACAGAGTAGACTTGCCTACATTGGGGAGACCTACAATTCCGCACTTTAAACCCATTACTTTATACATTTATTTAATCAGGGGGCAAATATAAGGGATCTGAGATTACTGGATTTAAAAAAGTGAAGCCTCCTTAAAAGAAGAAGCCCCGACTTTCATCGGCGCTCCCACTAGTTTAAGTTTAAGTTTAATTTTAATTTAATCCCATTTCAGTTCCGAATCCACTGCCGTTGACTTTGCAGGCTCCTCTTCCTTTTCATGGTTGTCATGATTATGATTGAAGGAATCGAAATCTACATCGGGCATTAATTCGGTTTTAACGTGATTAACTGTATTATTTAATGCATCCATAAACTTGTTAAAATCTTCTTTATACAAGAAAATTTTATGCTTCTCATAGGTAAAACCTTCATCATCTTTGTTGTACCTTTTCTTGCTTTCAGTGATTGTAAGATAATAATCGTTAGATCTGGTAGACTTTACATCAAAGAAATATGTGCGCTTACCTGCCTTCACTTTTTCGGAGAAAATCTCTTCTCGTCCATTTGTCTTGTTCTCTTCCACAGATTATCAGTTTTTGGTTTAGGTTTTGGGTAAAAATGGTTAAATCGAAGGTAGTATATATAATTTTTATTGCAAAAGGTCGGAAGGGTTTTGGATGGACATTTTACTTAGCGCCTGAAAAAAAGCGTTAAAATCGAGTAAAAGCATAGGTTTTATAAGGCTATGAATATTAGAATTGAGGATATAAAATTATCAGGAAGTCTTGAACTACTAGCCAAACAATTGGTAGAGGGCTTTATTACAGGCCTTCATAAATCGCCATACCATGGTTTTTCTGTTGAGTTTGCTGAGCACCGATTATACAACGAAGGTCAGAGTACTCGTCATATCGATTGGAAAGTATTTGCCCGGACAGACAGACTCTATACAAAACAGTTTGAAGAAGAAACAAACCTGCGATGTGTTATCGCTATTGATTGTTCTTCATCCATGAACTATCCATTGGATACTAAAGCGAAACTAAAATTCAGTATCTATTCCGCTTCTGCGTTAGCCTATTTACTGAATAAACAGCGTGATGCCGTAGGGCTGTGTTTATTCTCTGATTCGATTGAAGAATTCACCCAGATTAGATCAACAGGTTCGCACATCAATAAGCTGTTTACCACACTTGAAAAAAAATTAAAGTCCACGGAAATCAAACAAAAAACAACGAGCGTTGCAAAAGTACTTCATGAGATTGCTGAAAAGACTCATAGACGTTCTTTAGTGGTGTTATTCAGCGATATGTTTGAAGGAGGCGAAGATGATGCTGAGATTTTTAAAGCACTTCAGCATTTAAAACACAACAAGCACGAAGTGATACTTTTTCATGTAACCGATCATGATACTGAACTTGATTTTAAATTCAGTGAACGGCCTTACGAATTCATTGATCTGGAGAGTGGGGAAAAACTATTACTCAATCCAACAGAAATTAAGGATCAATTTACAAGACAATTAAAAGAGTACAATCAAAGCCTTAAGATGAAATGCAATCAATTAAAGATTGATTTTATTTCTGCTAATATACAAGACGGATACTTCGAGGTACTCCAAGCTTATATGATTAAGCGATCAAAAATGAAATGAAGTGGGTGCTACCTTCAAGATTGAAGTTCTTCGTTATGCAGCCATGACTTCTTAGCCATTAGCTCTTCTTTAGCTTCAACCATCTCAGGATCAGGCACACAACAATCTACTGGGCAAACTGCCGCACATTGAGGTTCCTCATGAAAACCAGTGCATTCAGTACATTTTCCTGATACGATGTAATAAAATTCGTCCGAAACTGGCGCTTGTACTGATTTGGCGTCAATTGTCGAACCATCCTCCATTTCAACTTCAATCAAGGCCGTGCCGCCAGCCCAATTCCACTCCCGGCCACCTTCATAAATGGCGGTATTAGGGCATTCCGGCTCACATGCCCCGCAATTAATACACTCGTCCGTTATCTTTATTGCCATCTTAGTCCGTAATTAAGGGGCTTACCCCGTACTTTTGCCACAAAAATAAGGTAGCAAAATCAACTCTCAAAACATCACTAGCGCACTAAAGGTTTATTCAGATTATGAAATTAATAGAACGAATCAAGGCATTTACATCATTAGGGAACAAAATAGATCAGCTTTCAGGCGAAGAAAGGGCCGAAATATGCAATCAGGCTAGTTATTTAAATTCTTGGTTTGTGCGAGGCTCCGTTGAGCTTTCTTTAACAGGAATCTGCTGTTTTTTGAATAAGGATAACCTCACCAAATGGATAAGACCAAACAACGTGTCAGATTCAAAAAATAAAAAGGTTGGAATTACCATGGCTGGGAATATTCCTCTGGTCGGATTTCATGATTATCTCAGTGTTTTAATGTCCGGAAATGAAGTGGTGATCAAGTTGAGCTCACAAGATTCATACCTCCTACCCAAAATCAGCTCCTGGTTAGTTGAGATTGAACCGAGGTTTGCAAACAAAATTCATTTTGCAGAGCGATTGAATCATGTTGATGCCATCATCGCGACCGGCAGCGACAACACCGCACGCTACTTCGAATATTACTTTAGAAATATTCCTCATATCATTCGAAAAAACAGATCATCGGTGGCTATCCTGATGGGAGAAGAAGACCAAGCGCATCTCATTGAACTTGGAAAAGATGTATTCAGCTATTTTGGTTTAGGGTGTCGTAACATCTCCAAGTTTTTTGTTCCTAAAGGATATGAGTTTACCAAACTCCTGGACTCATGGGACTGCTACAAAGAGATCATTAACCATCATAAGTATGCGAACAATTATGATTATCAAAAATCAATTCTATTAGTCAATAAAATTCCTCATTTGGATAATGGCTTCGTTCTCATCACACCCAACGAGCAGCTTGTGTCTCCCATCTCAGTGGTCTATGTTGAAACATACACAACTCAATCTGATCTGAAAAGGGAAATAAAAGTCCAGAAGGATAAAATTCAATGCATCGTTTCGGCCAATGGATGGTTTGAGGAAAGTGTGCCTTTTGGAAAAGCACAACAACCGGAATTGTGGGACTATGCCGATCGTATAGATACACTTAAGTTTTTATCAGAGATCAAATAATCAGCGTAGAATTTCCAACCAACCTATCATTACTTCTCCTTCCGCAACTAATCGGTAATAGTAAATACCATCTGAAACATTATCAGCTGTCCAGTCATTCTTATAGTCGGAAGACGAAAACACTTCTTTGCCCCACCGATTAGTTATTGATAAAGTAGTACTTGATCGAAGGTTTCTGATCTCAAATAAATCATTTGATCCATCACCATTAGGAGTGAATATATTGGGTATGATAACAGGGCATCCTCCTGTTGGCTCAGCGATGGTAAAGTCAATCAATTGAGAATTAACAATACCCACGCAACCATTTATCGCTTGCTGATTTTGGCTCAACTGTATTTGATAGTCCCCAAGAAGTAAATTTTCTATTTTAAATAAACTGGTTGATGTCTTTGATATTGAACCTTGTGTAGCAACACTATTGCTTGTAATGGTGAAATCAAAATCTGTATCTGTGGCACCTGTCACATTGGTAAGAGTGACGGAGCCCTCATTAACGAGACAATCATATTCATCTAAACTTAAATCAAACGCAATGGGATCTGCTTCACGACTCAACTCTATGATGAAAGAACCTGTTTTTACACATTCGGGATTATTTTCATCACCATAAGTAACCGTGTATGTGTAATTACCCACTGCTAAACCTGTAAATACAAAATCATTGGTTTGGGTTTTTGGAGTAGGTCCGGTGATTTCTATTTTAACACCCACGATGTTTACCACAGGAACAGGTGGTTCAATTTGAAATGTTATCCCTCCATCAGGAACAGGAGCGCCACAAGTAACTTTTATCGGATTGATCGTGCTAACCACTACCGTTGAACAATTAGAACAAAGAGGATCATTAATCGCCCGAAGTGTTACGGATACAGTAGTTGACAATTGAACTGAACAAATTGTGTTTGATGCCAATACATTAAATGTGCGATCCATGCTTATTGGACCTGTCGGTAAATTGATAGTGGCCCCGTTTCCAAAGGCTGCCCCGGAAACGTTGCTATTATCAATATTATCACGCAGCTGATAAATGATTCCTGGTTCGGTATTTAAAACCTGAATGAAAGTTCCATTGCCTGTACAAGCCAATGCATCCAGAGCAACAAGAGAAGGCAAAGGGGATGGAGCAGCATCAATCAATACGGTAGCTTTATTGATGAGCTCTATCGAACAGGCACCATTCCCAGCCAATACATTAAAAGTCTTTTGAGAAATCAATACTCCAGTAGGTAAATCTATTGTGTTACCATTACCAATAACAGCCCCGGATACGATAGAATCGTCTGCATCATCGCGTAACTGATAGATAATACCCGCTTCTGAATTATCAACTTGAATAATTGAACCTGTACCTGCGCACACTGACGGAGTTTGTGGATTCACGATGAGCCCTACTAATGGCAATGGACTTACTACAACAGCTGACGTGGAAGTTAATTCTGCCGAACAGGAACCATTAGTAGCTAGAACTCGAAATAAACCAGAAGACGATAAAACTCCTGTGGGAAGATTGATTAAACCACCAGTGCCTGCAACTATGCCTCCGATAGTAGAATTATTACTATCATCAATCAATTGATAATCGACACCAACTTCAGATGTTGAAATTTGAATATTGGTTGTACTTCCAGAACAAAGTGATGATAATTCAGGCGCCACTGGCAAAGAAAGATCAATGGATCCAGAAACCATCACAGTGGCTGTTGTATTCAACTGAACAGGTGAACAAACACCGCCTGTGGCTAACACATTATAGGTTATAGAAACGTTCAGAATACCGGTTGGCAGTCCAACACTCAATCCTGTACCAATCACCAGAGTACCAATGAGGCTATTGTCGAAATTATTTCTGAGTTGGTAACTTACTCCTGACTCCGAATTGGCCACTATAATGGTAGTACTTCCACCCACGCACAATGGGTCGATATTGGGAGCAACAATCAAGGAGGGATCAGGATTAATATCTACATTAACCGTTACCAGATTTATTTGCTCAATTGAACACGCTCCATTGGATGCAAGAATATTGAAAATGGTTGTAGCACTTAGGTTGTTGGTCGGCAAACTTATTGTACCCCCTGTTCCCGCAACCACCCCGCCAATAGCAGAATCGTCAACATCATTACGGAGCTGGTAATTTACTCCAACCTCAGAGTTACTGAGAGTAATTTGAGTACCACTACCCTCACACACGTCATTATCCTGAGCTAAGACTGCAACTGATCCATTTATTGTACCCGCTACATTAACAACAACCGCATTGGTTAATTCGATTGAACAAACTCCTCGTATTGCCAAAATATTAAATGCTGTTGTCGAGGTAAGCGCCCCAGTTGAAAGTTGAATCGTTCCACCTGTTCCAGTTACAGAGCTACCTATGTTACTATCGTCAGCATCATTACGAAGTTGATAACTAACCCCTGATTCAGAGTTAGTAATAGTTACATCACTCACTCCTCCGCTGCATACTGGATTTATCGTTGATCCTACCGTTAAACTTTGGATTGGGAGAGCTTCGACAGTAACTAATGAAGTTACGTTACTACATCCAGTGGCCGTTTCGGTAAAGGTGAAGGTAACAGCTCCCGTTGAAATTCCTGTAATTATTCCTGCATTATCAATAGTAGCTATTCCAGAGTCACTACTTACCCATACACCACCCGAAGTTGGATTAGCTGTCATTATTGAGCTTAAACACAACGTCACTGATGGTGTTGATGCAACTGGAAGTGGCTTTATTGTAACTGTTGAAGTTGTAATACTGCATCCCGTTGATGTCTCCATGAATGTAAAAGTCACTGATCCTGCTGAAACTCCAGTTACCAGGCCTGTGTTGTCAATGGTCGCAATTGAAGGATCGTTACTTAACCAAGAACCTCCTGCGCCAGGACTCGCAGTAACAGTAGTCCCTACACACAAGGTAGCCGATGATAAGCTCACTATTGGAAGAATATTCACCAAAACACTAGAGGTTGTTGCACTGCAGCCTGTTGGTGTTTCTATAAAAGTGAATGTTGCGTTGCCTCCTGATATTCCAGTAATTAAACCTGAATTGTCTATGCTCGCTATTACTGGTGCATTACTTACCCATGTGCCACCTGCAGTCGGACTGGCTGTCACGGTAGACCCTACGCACAAAGTTGCCGAAGGTGTACTCACCACAGGAAGGGCATTTACTGTAGCAGAGGACGTGGTAGCAACACAACCCGTGGCTGTCTCTGTAAATGTGAACGTCACTGATCCTGCTGATAATGCTGTTACAAATCCTGCATTCGTTATCGTGGCTACACCCGGTGCGCTGCTGATCCATGTTCCACCAGTAGTAGGACTTGCAGTCATTGTTACTCCGATACATAACGATGCTGATGGAACACTAACAACGGGAAGTGTATTGACCGTAACCGATGATGTCGTATTACTACAGCCTGTTGCGGTTGCTGTAAATGTAAACGTTGCGCTGCCTGCTGAGACACCAGTTATTAATCCTGCATTCGTTATCGTGGCTACACCCAGTGCGCTGCTGATCCATGGTCCCCCAGTAGT
>CANIVF010000088.1 GCA_947470895.1 Bacteroidota bacterium | reverse complement strand
CTGGCTGCCGTGCGCAACGAAGAAGCTAAATGTGCTGCTGAAAAATTGGGCATTCAACCACCGATTATGTTTGGATTACACGATCAATTAAAAATGGCAGAAGGGTATGGCCCTGTTCATGAGCAACTCAACACCATGCGCGAGAAAGTGAATGAATTATTCATCACATTAAAACCAGATGTAGTCATTACCTGGGGCGCTTCCGGCTGGACGGGCCATCATGATCACCGATTGGTGAGCACCGTGGTGACAGAAGTATTTCAAAGTCAGCGATGGAAAAAACCAACACAACTTTTTTATTCCGCTATCCCCACAGGAAATCTTCCGCCTAATAGTCCGATGCAATTGGCAACGGTTGATTCTTCCTTTTTAACTGTAAAAATTCCGATAGCCGATGCCGATTTTGAAAAAGCAAAAGCTTCTTGGCATTGTCATCAAAGTCAATACACATCAGAGACGGTTGAAGGCATGCATCAAATGATTAAAGCATCATTGAAAGGCACTGCTTACTTCCAGCCGTTGATTGCCGTATCGAAAGAACAACATTCACTTTTCAATTAAGATCATGCTTCTATTCATTCGATATACACTTGCCTGTTGGTTCATTTTTGTCAGTTTAAATTCTCCAGCACAAAAAATAATCGAGGCCGACATTTGTGTTTACGGTGGCACTTCCGGTGGTGTGATTGCCGCGTATGCCGCAAAGCTGCAGGGCAAGTCTGTTGTCTTAATTGAACCCGGAAACCATTTGGGCGGAATGTCCGCTGGTGGCTTAGGGCAAACCGACATTGGCAACAAGCAAGCCATCACCGGCATGGCCCGCGACTTCTATCGCGACATTGGTAAACACTATGAAAAAGAGGAGCAATGGATTTTTGAACCACACGTTGCCGAAAACATTTTTCTTAACTATATGCGCACGGCCAAGATCAATGTATTGTATTCGTTTCAACTTAACTCAGTACAGAAGAAGGGCAATCGCATCACTGAAATTTTAATTGAACATGCCGATGGAAAAGAAGATAACAAAATCATTCACGCCAAAATGTTTATCGATTGTTCTTACGAAGGAGACCTGATGGCAAAGGCAGGCGTTTCATACACCGTTGGCCGGGAATCCAATTCAGTGTATGCTGAAACCTATAATGGCGTCCAACTCAAAGATAAACATCAGTTTCGTGATGGCGTTGATCCGTATGTCATTCCTGGCAAACCTGAAAGTGGATTGATTTGGGGAGTTGCACCTGATGTGTTGCAACCCAATGGAAGCGGTGATAAAAAACTTCAGGCTTATAATTTTCGATTGTGTCTTACCAATCAACCTGAGAATCGTATTGCGATTTCAAGACCGCATGATTACGATTTAACAAAGTATGAATTATTGCTGCGTCAATTAAAAACCTATACTCCTGACTCATTGAATTGGCAACTGCTTCATTTTGCATACATGCCCAATCATAAAACAGATATTAATAACTGTGGTGGATTCTCTTCGGATATGATTGGCATGAACTACGATTATGCCGAGGGCGATTATGCAACCCGTAAGAAAATAATTCAGGCCCATGAGTCCTATACGAAAGGATGGCTATACTTTATGGGTCATGACTCACGCATGCCGCTTCACTTAAGAAATGAAATGTTGCAGTGGGGCTATCCTAAAGATGAATATGCTGACAACGATCATTTCACCCATCAGCTCTACATCCGCGAAGCAAGACGAATGATTTCAGATTATGTGATGACACAGCACAATTGCGAGGGCCGCGAGAAAGTGGAAGACGGAATCGGTCTCGCTGCCTACACCATGGACTCGCACAATATTCAGCGCGTGGTGGTGAATGGCATGGTGAAAAATGAAGGCGATGTGCAAGTGGGTGGGTTTGGTCCGTATCCGGTTTCTTACCGATCCATCGTGCCTAAAAAGAATGAGTGCTCAAACCTGTTGGTGCCGGTTTGCTTATCGGCTTCACATATTGCTTATGGTTCCATTCGTATGGAGCCTGTGTTTATGGTGCTTGGGCAATCCGCGGCCACCGCAGCCAGCATGGCCATTGATTCTAAAAAAGCCGTGCAAGATATTGATGTAAAAAAACTACAAACGATTTTGAAGCCAGGCATGTAATCCTGTTCCAATATGAACAGGGAAAACTGTAGATTGTGCGCTCATGAATTATTCTATCATAACATAAATACGCTCTATGAATTTTAAATCGATTCTTCTCTGTGCGCTCGTGATGATTGCCGGAAACACATTCGCTCAGAAAAAAACAACAGCACCTGTAATGAGTGCCAGCAAAAAAACGGTGATTCAATCAGTCGATAGTCACGCTGGAGACTTAATCAATATCAGTGATAAAATCTGGGCTGCTGAAGAAACTGCTTTCAATGAAATTCAATCTGCCAAACTACTTGCCGATTATGCCGAAGCGAACGGTTTTAAAGTAGAGCGTGGCGTGGCCGAAATGCCCACTGCATTTGTGGCTACCTATGGAAGTGGCAGCCCCGTCATCGGTATACTCGGAGAGTTTGATGCATTGCCTGGCCTATCACAAAATAAAGTACCCACAAAAAACCCATTGCATGATGGCAAACCCGGTCATGGTTGTGGACATAATTTATTTGGCACTGGCAGTTTAGGTGCAGCCATTGCGATTAAAGAAATGATTGAGCAGGGCAAACTGAAAGGCACCATCAAATTTTATGGAACGCCAGCAGAAGAAAAATTCTTTGGCAAACTGTGGATGGTGCGTGCAGGATTATTCAATGGTGTTGATGTGGTGATGGATTGGCATCCAGAAGCTAAAACTAAAGCCTCGGTGCAAACCGGATTGGCATTGGTAGATTTCATTGTTGAGTTTAATGGTCAGGCAGCACACGCTTCTGCAGATCCATGGAATGGAAGAAGTGCTTCGGATGCACTTGAGTTGTACACAACCGGTATCAACTACTTACGTGAACACATCAAACCAACGGTACGTATTCATTATCATATCCAGGATGGCGGGCAAGTGGTGAACGTGGTTCCCGATTACTCACGATTATGGGTGCGCGTTCGTGACACTAAACGGGAAGGCATGGAAGAAGTATATGCACGTGTAAAGAAAATGGCTGAAGGTGCTGCTATTATGGCGAATGTAGATTATAAGATCTCATTGGTATCAGGCGTATATGAAGTATTGGTAAACCGCACAGGTGGGGAATTGATTACAAAAAATCTTGGGCTTCTTGGGCCTATGTCATACACCAATGAAGAGGTTGATTTTGCGAAAAGAATTCAGGAGAGTACCGGCAAGCCACAAGTTGGTTTACATGCGGAGGTTGAGCCATTGGAGGCAACTGATCCCAATGCTGGCGGTGGTTCCACCGATGTAGGTGATGTAAGTTGGGTAGTGCCTACCATTCGCATGAGTGTTGCCACAGCACCCATCGGTACACCTTGGCACTCATGGGCTGTCGTTGCTTGCGGGGGCATGTCTATCGGGCACAAAGGATTGGTGCACGCATCTAAAACGTTGTCGATGACGATGGTGGATTTGTTTGAGGATCCTAAAAAAGTGGAAGCTGTAAAAGCAGAGTACAAACAGCGCAGAGGTGATATAGCTTATAAAGGATTGATTCCGGATGGTCCTCCCCCACTGGAAAAGCGGGATAAATAGCTTCGCGCTGGTTTTTTATGAGGTAAAAACATCTTTTGGTCGCTTACGTTTTTAAAGACGGAGTGCTATTTCTTTGTCGATCGCTGATTACAAATCATGGTTGAACAATATCCTACTGGGTAATTATCCCACGACAATGGAGAATATGAAATCGCTTACATCATAGCGCGGGTTGCCGAAAAGGTAGAGTGGTCAGAAGTGAAAACTACAATTGAAAACGTTAAGCACGAGAAGGTTTCGGCTTTCTTTGAAAGCTTTACAGTTAATCACAAAGCAAATTTCCTCGAGAAGCAGTTAAAGGCCGTGCAAGAAGATGTTGAAATGCTTAAACAACGTGTTTTAGTGACCTAGGCTAAAAAGAACTACTCACACTTAGCTCAGTTTAATAGGGTACTCCCGATAGCGCTTGCCTGTTGCAGCAAAGATGGCATTAGCCAATGCAGGTGCTACGGGAGGTACTGGTGGTTCGCCAACACCTGTTGGCATTTCATCATTCTCCACAATATGAACATGTGTTTGAATTGGCGCGTCAGTCATGCGGGCTACTCCCAATGTATCAAAGTTAGTTTGCTCAGCGCGTCCATCTTTAAATGAAATGCCGCCTTTCAAAGCGCCACTTAATGAGAACACAAAACCTCCTTCAAACTGCTGAAGTACTGAATTGCGATTGACCACCTGGCCGCAATCAACAGCATAGTGTGCTTCGGCTATGGTGAGTTTGCCGGCATCATCAATCACTACGTACACCACGCAAGCCACATAAGTGAGAAAACTGCGATGTGCGCAAATACCCATGCCATGCCCTTTCGGTAGCGGTTTTCCCCAACCTGATTTTTCTGACACGAGTTCGATCACCTTGCGCATGCGTGCCGTGTTGCAGGGAAACTTCTCGATAGGTTCACCATAGTTGTCAAACCCTTTGATGTATTCATTGAGTGGAACATTGCGATCCGGACCCAACAATTCCAATAAATTTTTTACCGGATCCACGTTGCGGTGTGAGGCAATTTCATCCAGCATACTTCCAATAGCGAAAGCATGTTGAATGTTACTTACGGATCGCAACCAACCGATACGCGTGCGCGCAGGAGCTTCAATTGCTTCAATAGAAATATTGGGAATGTCATAAGGGAAGTCAATAGCTCCTAAACCTAATTCGCCCAGGCTTGGCGACACCTCCTGAACATTTGAAGTGCCTCCGATAGGAGGAAAGGCACTGCGATGAGTCCATCCCTTCACATTTTTATTTTTATCAAGTGCAACACGGATGTGCTGCACACTGCAGGCATGGTAATAGTCGTGCGTGAGATCATCTTCACGAGTCCACAAAACTTTGATGGGAATGCCTGCCATTTCTTTGGCGATGAGTGCGGCCTCCACCGCAAAATCTGGTTTTGATTTTCTACCAAATGCACCACCAAGCAGTGTGATGTTTATGGTTACATTTTCTAGCTCCAGGCCTAACGTCTTGGCAACGCTTTCACGCACCCATTGCGGATGTTGAACCGGTGCCCACATTTCACACTTTCCATCTTTCACCAAAGCGGTAGCATTTGGTGTCTCCATGGGTGCATGAGCCAGGTACTGTGTTACATAAGTGGATTCCAAAACAGATGCTGCACTGCTGATGGCTTTATCCACATCTCCACTTGATCTATGCACAATTCCTTTTTTCCTGGATTTCTCCTTTAGTTCGTTGAGATCGGCAACGGAATCGTAGCTGGCGTTCACACCATAATCCCACTCCACCTGTAGTGCTTTACGTGCGCTGATGGCGGTCCACGTACTGGTGGCTACCACTACAATTCCACCTTGCGGCACTTCCAATCCTGCAGGGAAACCCGATGCGGGCATTTCAAAAATCTTCACTACGCCATCGATCTTTTTTGCCTCAGCATCAGAAAAACTTTTTGCTTTTCCTCCTGCTACAGGGCAACGAAGAATAACGGCATACTTCAAGTCTGGCTTCACCACATCAATACCGTATACGGCAGTGCCTTTTACAATATCAGGCACATCGTACAAGTTCATATGTTTGCCGATGTATTTCCAATCCGCTTTCTTTTTCAAGACCACCGACTCATCTTTTGGTGCCGTCAACTTCGCGGCTTCCTCAGTCAGCTCACCAAAACCAATTTTCTTTCCACTGCTATGAACTACTTCATGGTTGAGGGCTTTGCATTCACTCACGTCTACTTTCCATTTCGCTGCAGCGGCTTGCTCCAGCATCATGCGTGCTGAAGCTCCAGCTTTGCGCATCGGCTCAAAAAACATCCGTACAGAAAAAGACCCATCGGTATTTTGATTTCCATATTTCTTTTCATCGCCAACAGCCTGAATCAGTTCAACTTTTTTCCAGTCGGCCTCAAGTTCATCGGCCACAATCATGGGCAAGCTGGTGCGAATGCCGGTTCCCATTTCCTGGCGATGCGAAACAATCATCACCGATCCGTCCGAATTAATCGAGAGGTATACATTGGGAGAAAAAGGGACACCGGGTTTTGATGGCGAACATCCTACCTGAAGACCCAGCACAATACCGGTTGCTGTGAGGCCTGTCGCTTTCAAAAACGTTCGTCTGTCTATCTTTTTGATAACAGTATTCTCAATAGGGTTTGATGAATCCATGGGAGTAGTGATTTTACTTAAGCCAAGATAGAAAACTTTAGGTGAGGTTAAAAATGCTTACCCAAAATAGATGAATGTGGATTGGCCTTTGTGCGATAGTTGGCACATAAATTAAAAATGATGAAACCCAACGACCATTATAATAAGGGGCTGCTATTCCTGACCTACATATTAATCAGCTCTGATAAGGAAATAAGTGATAATGAGCTGTATTACCTTCATAAAATGCGAGTGGAGGAAGGGATGACAGACGATACCTTTGCTGAATATTTTAAGTCTCTGATCGGGAAATCGGAGGAAGAAATCTATCAGATTGGGATTGACTCATTAAATTTCTGTAGCGATGAACTCAAGGATAGAGCGTTTTCCAAGCTAAATCAGATGGCGCTTTCCGATAAGGTACTAAGCGCTAAGGAGGTTCGGTTTATTTTCTATGCCATCAATTTATCGCATGAAAAAGCAGAGAGCTACCACAAGAAGACAAAACCGAGAAACATGGCGGCCTGATCAAAGGCTAATCAACCAAAAGAAGGTTAGAATAATGAAAGTTGAGAATACGATTCTTGTGATGTTACCATCGTCTTGCGTGACGAATGTCTGATATGGTAAACAGGAGTTTCTTTACTCCTCGAAGCAATGATGATTTTTGTGCCTCCCGAATTTTTCTGAAATAAATCCTTCACAATTCGTTGGGAGTTATTTTCTGCGGATAGATGCGACAAAAGTAAGTGGCTCATGAACGAAGGCCTGTGTTGCATAAATAAATCCAGCGCTTCTCTATTCGATAAATGCCCTTTGCCATCGCGAATGCGATTCTTTAATTGAATCGGGTAACTTCCCGTTTCCAGCATGTGTTCATCATAATTGGATTCTAAAAAAACCGCATGGCATTGCTTAAAATTCCGGATTACATGCTCACAATTCGTTCCGATATCGGTAAACACACCCACCTTTACTGTATCGCTGGCCACCACAAAACTATGAGGGTCGCTGGCATCATGATTTTTGGGGAACGCTAAAACCGAAA
The DNA here is from genome assembly GCA_947470895.1 of Bacteroidota bacterium. Lineage (GTDB taxonomy): Bacteria > Bacteroidota > Bacteroidia > Cytophagales > Cyclobacteriaceae > ELB16-189. The sequence continues at coordinate 12,429 of CANIVF010000088.1, read as the reverse complement.
GATTGCCAATAGAAACCGGCTCATAGGCTTTGAATGAAAAGCTAAGATGATCTTTCAAATTCAATCTGCCTCCTTGTTTGGTATCGGGAGTAACATAAACGGGCAACTGATATTTTTTTGAAAGCACCGACACACCACCGATGTGATCTGCGTGCTCGTGTGAAATAAAGATCGCCTTAACATTCCTTAAAGATAAGCCAAGTCGCTTTATCCTGATTTCTGTTTCGCGACAAGAAATACCGGCATCAATCAATACAGCCTCGTTGTCGTTGCCCACATAGTAGCAATTTCCATTACTTCCTGAATTCAATGAGGCGATAAACAAGGACATGAGCGATAATAAGTGGTCTGAAATTTCATTAAAATTAATCAATCCATTTAATTGACAAGGAGGTCTTTCAGAAAGCAAACTGGTTGCGTGAGATATTTATATGGAACTCCACGAAAATAGCTAACTTAATATCCCCTAACCCCAATTACCTATGAATTCTGCCGCTAAATCAGTTTACTATTTTGGTTTTTACCTATTGCTGCTGAGTGCAGCCCTTACCGTATTTCCAAATATCTTGCTATCAACCTTTATGCTGCCCGAAACCAATGAGGTTTGGATTAGGGTGGTTGGGGTGCTTGTGTTTAACATAGGCATTCTCTATGTAGTGATGACCCCAATCAACAGCAACCTGTTTCTAACCGTAACGGTTTATTTAAGAGCAGCTATTTTATTATGGTTCATCGTATTTGTTCTGATAGGATGGGCCCCTGCCATGCTCATCATGTTTGGTGTAGTCGACTTTGCCGGTGCACTGTGGACTTATGTTGAACTGAAAAAGCAGAAGTAATCCTAATCCCTGAACTTAACCATAGCCGGCTGCCATGTTTTTGGATCGCCAGATATGCCGCGACTGTAATGGATTAGTTCCAGATAGTGAGGTGTTACTTTAATCAATAGATAAGCATCGGTTCTATTGGCATAGAAATTTCTCCACTCGTTTTTCCAACGTTTATCTTTTTCTTGTTGGTCGTTTACCAATTCGGCAACACCATGAATAGTGACATACCCTTTGTCGTTTTTGTCGGGATAGTATAATGTGATGTTCGGATTGTTTTTTATCTGCTGCACTTTGCGCGTGTTCGGACGCGTGGCAAGCCATACCGTGAAATCCTCTTCAGGAGAAAAAGGATCCATCGTGCGAACTTGCGGAACACCCTTCTCATCTTGCGTGATAACTCCACATTTTTTCGCTGATAACATAATCTCCCGTGCGGCACTCAGCAAAAATTGTCGTGTAGTATCTGCTGGTTGTTTATTCTGGGCAAAAGTCTTTCCGCTTAAAAGGCTTATGCAAAGCAGTGACAACACAAGTATTCTTCGGATCATACTGAATGAGATTTTATTCCTGGTCAGATTTATATGCGAAAGATACATCTTCAAAATGAGTAACTTTATTCTTTCATTTTTATTGACATGGTAAATCACATCATCACTTCCGCAGAGCTCATTCCCGAACTGGAATTTTCCACATCCCGCAGCAGCGGCCCGGGCGGACAGAATGTAAACAAAGTCAGCACGAAAGTAATTATCCGATGGAATCTGCTTCATTCGACTTTGATTACCGATGAACAAAAAATGTTGCTATTAAATAAATTGGCATCTCAACTTACGCGCGAAGGCGAACTCATCATCAACTCCCAAGAGAGCCGGTCGCAGTTGCAAAACAAGAAACTCGCTCTCGAAAAACTGGATACGCTGTTGCGCAAGGCTCTGACAAAATCAAAGGCCAGAAGATCAACCAAGCCAACCAAATCATCAAAAGTGAAACGTGTTGATACTAAAAAACACCACGCTGAAAAGAAACAATGGCGTAAGAAATTGGATTAGTCAATTTTTGCCTTCATGCTTTCTTAGTGTCTTCGTGGATCAATTACAGTAAATGTTTTAAACTGCGAAGGCACTAAACACACTAACGTTCACGAAGGCAAAATTTAATTCAATACCTTCTCAGAAATTTTTCCGGTCTTCTTATTTTTGATAATGACTTTTTTCGCTCCGTAGTGAGTAAGCTCTTCTTTCACTAAGTAATGATCAGCATCATAATCCTGAAGATGGGAATCTTTAGATACGCCCTCGCGGCCTCGCCAGATATCTAACTTCACTGGCTCCCATTGTTTTGTTTTGGCTGAGCGATAAGCTGCATCGAGGACAGAATTTACAACATAACCATCATAAAAAGTTTCTCTGGGCTGTGTGCCCTTCTCCATAGAATTAAACATATCCATGAACATATGATTGTATCCTAGTTCATTCAACTCATCGCCCACGGGGAATAACCATCCGGAATTACTTTCTGCTTTTTCCGCTACATAATCAGCTCCCTTTCCTGTCGTGAACATTTCGAAACCGGTTCTTAAAAAACTGTTTACCCAAATCGTTCCTTCGGTGCCCATCACTTCATCGCGCAAATCCAAGCCACCACGGAATGTCCAACTGGTTTCAAATTGTGCAATAGATCCGTTTTCATATTTTATTAATCCGATGGCATGATCTTCGGCATCAATCGGCTTCACTTGAGTATCGGCCCAACACATCACCTCAATTGGTTTGATGTCTTTACCGATGTAGTTTCGAGTGATCTCAACACAATGACAACCGAGATCAAGAATGCAACCACCGCCTGCACGTTCAATATCCCAGAACCAATCGCTGTGTGGACCAGGGTGTGTCTCGCGTGACTTTGCCCAGAGTATTCGTCCTAATGCACCGCTCTTTACACTTTCAAGGGCTTTCAAAAACTTAGGCGTATAGCAAAGATCTTCCAGATAGCCATTGAAGATACCCGCTTTCTCTACGGCTTCGAGCATGCGTTTCGCTTCTTCCGCATTGCGACCGAGCGGTTTCGTGCTGATCACTGCTTTTTTATGCTTGCAACAAAGCATCACCGCTTCTTCATGCAAGTCGTTGGGCAACGCAAGACAAACGACTTCTACCTCAGGGTGATTGATGGCCTCTTCCATATTGGTGGTATGAAATGCCACTTTATAATCTTCGGCAAATTTCTTTGTGCTCTCTTCCTTGCGGGAAAAAATCGTAACAATCTTGTCTTTGCTTCTGTAGCCTTGAAGCGAGTCGGCATAAAAGCGGCCGATGAAGCCGGTGCCAAGCATTGCAATTTTCATAGTACTTTATTGTTATTTATGGTTGTTCGGTGCTTGACGATTATTAAGTCTCTATCCGAAGAACGATCAGCCATTATTTAAGCAGCCTTTATTTCTTTCTGTTCCTTAAAGAAGAAAATGAAATACACGATCGCGGCCAGGGCGATGTAAGCGGGTACAAACCAGATCTCTTTCCATTGATGCACTCCATCGATGGTATAGTAGTCGGTAGCAAAACCTGAGAACCGGGTGCCGATAAACATACCTACTCCATAGGTTGCGAAGGTGAATAAACCTTGAGCAGCATTTTTAATTTTAGCTCCTGCTTTCTTCTCGGTATACATATATCCGGTAACAAAAAAGAAGTCATAACAAATTCCGTGAAGGATAATGCCAGCATAGAGCATCCATAGATTTGCATCGGCATTGCCAAAGGCAAAGCATACATAACGAAGCACCCAAGCTACCATTCCCAATAGCAACATGTTCTTTACGCCTATATTGTTGAATAAAAAAGGGATGGCCAGAATAAATACAGCTTCGGAGACCTGTCCGAAAATCATTTTGCCTGCCGCATTATCTAGACCCGCTTCATTGAGGAAAAGGTTGGCAAATCCGTAATAAAATGAAAGCGGAATACACACGAGGACGGCAGCAATGAAGAAGATTAAATAGGATTTGTCCTTAAAGAGTACCAATGCCTCGGTGCCAATTGCACTTTCGGCTTTTGTTTCAGGTGTTTTTCCTTTGGGTGGTGTGTCTGGTAATAGAAAACTGAGAATGCCTAACGATAGAGAAGCGATGGCGGCCATCTCAAAAGTGTGTTCTGTTTTTTCGATGCCCAGATTGCCAATTAAAAATCCTGCCACGATCCACCCCAATGTTCCAAACACACGAATCCAAGGAAATTGTTTTCCTGGATCAGTCATTTGCTGAAAAGCAATGCTATTAGAGAGTGCGATGGTAGGCATATACAACAACGAGTAAACAACAATCACCCAATAAAAGGCCGTGTTATCTGTAATTTGTATGGCTAGATAAAGTAACACGGCTCCTAAAATATGAAGCACGCCCATGATGCGCTGTGCTGCAAAGAAACGATCGGCCACCATACCGACAAAAAAAGGAGTGATCATGGTGGCAATAGCCAACGCGCTATATGCCGCGCCAATTTGAATGCCACTCGAATGCAGAAATTCTGACATGTACGTTCCCATGGTTACATACCATGCACCCCAGATGAAATATTCGAGGAGCATCATCACAGATAATTTGGTGAATACAATAGGTTTCATTGGGAGGGGTTTAATACACGTTTAGAAAGATAGCAAACGGATTCAGTAATTACGAAACGTGATCCAGCATTTTATCTGGACGGCAAACTAATACCCAACCTAAAAAATATTATTCTTCTCCGCTGGTCGGTATTTGGACTCTGTGAAAATGGCCTTTACATTTTTCACTTTCATAAGCTGCGGAAGTGTGAGATCAGAATTCCGTTCGGCATACTTATTTACAATTTGCCACCCAACCCATGTGCCGATGCGGCCAGGCGCCTGATCGCCAATCTCGTAAGTCTTTGGTCTTTCAGCAATGTAGCGTTGTTTTATTTGCTGACTGGTAGAATAGAAAGCTTCATCCTCCACCAATTTTTCCCAAATTCTATCTTGATTGGCACGCGCTCCTTCCATTTCTTCTGCGGTGTAACCAATAAAGACACTATCCGGCACACATGGCATCATGTGCTTGGCAAAGTAATACGCTTTTCCATAGGTGATCATTTCGGCAAGCACGGTGCGATCACTTAAATCGGTTTCGTTATAGCGACCATCAATTCCATATAACAACATGATGGAGGGCACAATAAAATTTTTGTTGTACCTGCGCAGCATGTACTCATACATGTTGGGTCTGAAGCGGGCATTTTGGCCGAGGTAATAATCAAGGCCGATGATGATCAACGAGTCGCTCACAAACAGATCGCTTTCAAGACCGGTGATTGCGGTTTGCACGCGCGGAATTTGAAAATCAGGATAGTAGGATTTGATATTGCTGAACGCTACAGTCAGCTCTTCCTTTAGCTGCGCTCCATTTCCAAACACATTTTTCGTTTCCATCAATAACGTATCGAGGTGTGGATTGCTAAAGCGATTGTATAAGTCATTGATAAAAACGGAATCGCTTGGATAAGCTTGGCGGTTAAAGAAATAATCGCGCATCGTGGTATGGTGCGAAAAAAAATCGATTAACTCTTGCTTGCTGTTGATTGCAGGAAGAGCGTCTTCCAATGATTCGAACTGTAAATCAACCGTAATACCCTCTGTGTTTGGTGCATACACACATTCTTCCTGCACGCTATTGTTACAAGAAGAAAAAACAATGGTAAATACAAGGAAAACAACCAGCAACCGCATAACTTCTCAAAATTTAGTGTTGCGAAGATGTGGAGAAAATCTATGCAGAACAATGAGAATAATCATCGATTAGTGAGTTCGCGCAATTGCAATTCTTAACCGATATGCAGAATTTGCGCTCCTAAATTTTTCTACGTGTCATCAAAACCAAAACATATAGCTTTAGCCGGAAACATCGGCTCCGGAAAAACAACGCTCGCAGAAAAACTCTCCAAACACTATGGATGGAGTCCGCTTTATGAATCGGTAGATCATAATCCATACCTACGTGATTTTTATGATGACATGACGCGTTGGGCATTTCATCTTCAGATCTATTTTCTCAATAGTCGGTTCTCACAGGTGCAACAAATCCGCACCAGCGAAAAAACGATTATTCAAGATCGTACCATCTATGAAGATGCACACATCTTTGCGGCCAACCTGCGCAAGAGCGGCCACATCAACGAACGAGACTATCAAAGCTACCTCGATATCTTCCACTCGATGACGAGCTTCGTACAGCCTCCCGATTTATTAATTTATCTGAAGGCCGACATACCTAAACTGGTGCAACAAATTCAGAAGCGTAACCGCGATTTTGAATTCAACATCAAGCTGGATTACCTGAGAACATTGAACGAACATTACGAAGAGTGGATTAGTGGATATAAACAGGGAAAGCTCCTGGTGATTGATGTGAATAATATGGACTTTGTGGAGCGCGTTGAGGATTTTTCTGAGATCGTCAACAAAATTGAGTTGGAGCTAAACAGCTTGTTCAGTTAATGAAAGCGCTCACCTTTCACGGAAAGCATCACATTCAATACGAATCGATTCGCGATCCGGAAATTTTACAACCTACGGATGTTATTGTCAAAGTAAAAGTGTGCGCTATCTGCGGATCGGATCTGCACGCCTATCACGAAAGTGAAAAAGGGTTGGATCACGGCACAGCGATGGGCCATGAGTTTAGTGGAGAAATTGTTGCGTTAGGTAAAGAAGTTAAAACCCTTCGGATTGGTGATCTGGTGATGAGCCCATTTACCACAAGCTGTGGAAATTGCTTTTACTGCAACATGGGCTTGACTTGTCGATGTGTTCAAAGTCAATTGTTTGGCTGGCGCGAAAATAATTACGGGCTTCATGGAGGACAAGCGGAATTCGTACGTGTGCCGTTAGCGGATTCATCCTTAATGAAATTACCTGAAGGGGTTTCATTAGAAGAAGGTTTATTGTTAGGCGATGTTTTATCCACCGGATTTTTCTGTGCAAAGCAAGCGGAGATCAAACCTAAGAACACCTATGTGGTAATCGGATGCGGACCTGTTGGCCTTCTCGCTATTTTGGGTGCGATTGAATATGGTGCGGAAAAAATATTCGCGATCGATACTGTGCCTGAACGATTGACGATGGCACAAAAGTTCGGAGCTATGGTGATCAACGCTTCTCATCAAAATGCGATTGGTATCATAAAAGAAGAAACTGATGGTCGGGGAGCAGATGCCGTGATGGAAGCCGTGGGCAATGCTACCACCAATCGATTAGCGTATGATTTGATACGTCCCGGTGGAATTATTTCTGCAGTAGGCGTGTGCACCGATACTCATTTCCCTTTTTCTCCCACTGATGCCTATAATAAAAATCTTACTTATAAAGTGGGCCGTTGCCCAGCGCGGTTTATGATGGAACAACTGGTGCCCATGGTGCAACAAAAGAAATATAATGTCACCTCCATCATCAGTCACCGGATCAAGTTGAGTGAAGGCGTGTATGGCTACGATATCTTTTCGAATAAGAAAGATGATTGTTTAAAGGTGGTGATGGAGTTATGAATCAGGAAATAGCTGAGTTTGTCACTTTGATTATAAGTGATTAAATTTAATTAATATGAACACTAAGGAAAAATATGAATTGATTGAAAAACTGGTACTATCAAAGGATGACAACCTGCTTTTACAGGTTAAGAGCATTATTGAGGGTAACGAATTAACACTATGGGATGAAATGAATCCCAAACTGAAAGCCTCCATTCAAAGAGGGCTTGATCAGTCGCACAAAGGTATTGGTGTAGTGCATGAAGATGCCATGAAAGAGTACCGTAAGAAACTCAAGAAATGAAAGTAATTTGGACGCCTGAAGCTTCTGAAACCTTTAATTCAAATATTGATTATCTTATAATTGAATATGGCGATCAAGTCGCCTCTGATTTTCTTAATCGAGTTGATGAAGTTGTCATGCGCATCAAGTCTAACCCAAAGATTTATCCATTAGTAAACAAAAGCGATCAGGTTCATCGATGTGTGGTCGTCAAACAAATTACGCTTTACTATAGAGTTATCTCATCCGAAAGAATTGATCTACTAACTTTTTGGAATAATTTTCAAAATCCAGAATTTCTTAAGTTATAAACACAGATGACCTCACGAAGAAAATTCATAAAAGCAGCAGGACTTTTTGGCGGGCTAACAGCTATGCCTTTGTTAAGCCAGGGGTTCTCTTCGAATGAGACTTCTTCTCTTCCTGATTTCGGAAATGCATCCAGCGATGATGAGCTGTTTGCTATGGTGAGGCAGCAACTTCTTATTCCGACAAATCGAATCTACTTAAACACAGGCAGCTTAGGCCCATGCCCGGTTCACATCATCGATGCGATCCACGCAAGCACACGACAACTGGAGATGAATCCCGTTGGAGAAAACTGGGGACCATTAGGTAATCAAACGGAGCTGGTAAGAAAGAAGGTCGCGGACTTCATTCATGCCGATGTGGAAGAAATCGTATTAACACGAAATACTACAGAAGGACTCAATCTGATTGCGCAATCTTTACTACTCAACGAGGGCGATGAAATCATTACCACCACCCTGGAGCACGGTGGATGTGAAGTGGGTCTTAATTTTTTAGTAAAGACACAAGGTGTCGTACTAAAAAAAATTGAACTTCCCTTGCCTGGTAAAAGTATAGAAGAAATTGTACGCACGATTGAAAAGAACATCACTTCAAAAACAAAGATGCTGATGTTAAGTCATGTGAATACGATCACGGGTTTGCTCATGCCTTTCGCAGAGATTGCAAAGAGCACTAAGGCGAAAGGAATATACCTGATTGCTGATGGAGCACAAGCACCGGGCCTCACCAACGTTAACGTTAAAGAATTGGGTGTTGATGCATACGCAGCCAGTGGCCACAAGTGGATCATGGGCCCGAAGGAAACGGGCTTTCTTTATGTGAGCAAAAAATTTCAGGATAAAATTCAGCCGGTGTTTACCTTTTCAGGGAATACGGTTTACTCTGCTTCATCGGGCACACGCAATGTGGCAACTATCATTGGGTTTGGATTAGCCATCGACTTTCATACCAGCATTGGTTCGGATAAAATTCAGCAACGCACATTACAACTAAGAAACTATTGCCTGGCTGAGTTGAAGAAATTAGGAGGACTTAAAATAATCAGTCCGGAAAACAGGTTGCTATCCACAGGTATTGTAAGCTTCTCTTTAGATACCGTGAAAAATTCAGACATCTTCAACAAACTAAAAGAACAAGATATTATTGTGAAACTTCTTTCGCAACAAAATGGCATTCGCATTTCGTGCCACATGTTTATTTCGAAACAGGATATTGATCAGTTTGTGAAGGCGTTAAGGTTGCTATTGTGATAAAAGCCTACTGTTGATAGAAATCATCTTCCTCCATATTCTCAATCCAGGTATACTCAATTTCAAAAGCAACCTTTCGGGCAAAGTCAATGCCGTGTATATCGCTTAGAAAGCCTAACGTCATATCCATGCCTGCGCTCACTCCTGCGGAAGTATAAAATTTTTCATCTTTTGTCCAGCGGGCTTTTCTGATCCAGTTTACCTTTTCTCTTTGCGTGATCACCCAATCAAATGCTCTTTTATTTGACGTAGCATTCCTACCATCTAAGAGTCCTGTCCTTGCCAGTAAAGCGGTTCCTGTGCACACGGTATGAACGAATGTACTGGACTCCGAAATCGCTTTAATCTTTTCGATCAGGTTCTTGTTATGAACTTCTTTTCTCGTCCCCCATCCGCCAGGAATAAGAAATACCTCTACATCATTTTTTGTCTCGCTTATCTTTTCGGATTGAATAGCAACGCCATGATTGTTTCGTACCAGGCCACCGAACTCAGAATAAAATTGAATTTGATAATGATCCTTTAGCCGACCAAATATTTCTACAGGGCCAAAGACATCCAATGTTTCAAAGTCGTCAAATAATAAAACAGCTACATTCATTTTTGTTGATTAGTGGGCTGACTAAAAAGTCAAAATATATATCGAAGTGTCATTCCGGGCTTGACCCGGAATCCTGTAGTGTGTGCACTCAACGGGATCGCGGCTCTTTTTTCCATGCCTTCTCTAAAGTTCCGGCAGGTAAACTCGGTCGCGATGAAGAATGACTTTTTAGTAAGCCCCTCATTATATTCATTTTTTACTGCCCTACCATAAACACGGCATTGGCAAACATCATCTTCCCATTTTCCCAGAAGCTGCGAAACATTGGGTTGTCGGTCATGTAGGTTACCTTGCCTCTTCCTTTATCTTCAACACCAAAAACCAGTGTGTTGTCCAGTTCTTTGTTGATCTTCACTCCCGCAAAACCCATTACTGGTTTTTGTTTGCCTTTCAGTATTCCTACGTTCCAACCTCGTTCAAGATAAGCATAATGCAATGTGCTGGTGCGTAGCGAATAATAAGTGTCGCCAAGGCCAAAGGCAAGAGGATGTGATTTGTCTAAACTTACCTTATAGATAGCGCCAAAGATGGCGTTGGAAAGTTGCTTACGTTCGGCCTCACCGTATTTCACCGGACCTTCTTTTTCGGCCTGCTCATTCGCTGCTTTCTCGGCTTGCTTCTTTGCATCTTCTGTGGCATATACTTTCAAGCCAAAACCTTTCTTATCCGCAAAGGCAGAAGTGCCACCGGCCACCAGAATCAAATTACCTCCATCATTTACCCATCGCTCCATCATGCCTACGGTAGATTCATCAAACAAACGATAATTTCCATCAGGCACCACCATCACATCGTATTTCCATAAATCCACATTGCGGAAATTTTCCGTGCTGATCACCGTTACCGGATAATGAATTTGTTGTTCAAAGAAGTGCCACAGTTCTCCATGACCCAACGAGGAAGTCTGATCGCCACCAATCAAAACAACCTTAGGAGGATCCAGGTAATTTACCTCGGAAGAACCAAAGTCAGAACCTTTATCAACAAACCCAGTGGTAACAGGATTAATTTTTCTTCCCAAAGAATTGGCAACCGATTGAACGGTAATATCAAAATCAGCCAGACCTTCATTGTTTCTGCGCGTTACAATCAATGATCCCGGCTCGAAATTTTGTGCATTCAGTGTAAAACTTTTTTCACTGGCTCGCACCTTCACGCCTTTCTTCATCAGGGCAGCTAAAAATTCTACATCAACTAAACTTTCGTAGCGGAAGATGTAAGCATACGGTTTGTTGGCGATGGTTTCATTCACCACTTTCTTTGGCTGATAAGGCTTTGCAACGGCTATTTTATCATTGAGGGCATACGCTTTCAAGCCATAGCTATATATTAAATTCCATGCAGTGATGTCATACGTCATCGAATCGGTAAGTTTTGATTGCGGTTCAAACACCGTAGTGATAAACCTGCCTTTCGGCTGATGGATGTTCACCACAATATCATCTGTTGATAGAGAAAAACTATTCTGTGTTTGTGTCTGATAATCAAAACCCTTTGCCGGACGACCTGCCGATGCATGACCATATTGAATGCTATGGGACGAAAGCCATGCGGTGAACTTGTTCAACTTGTCGGCATTGTTGTCTCCTTTAATCACATACGTTTTGTATAGAACTGAAGGCGTGTTGATGTTTTCTTTAAAATATTTCTCAAACTCATCAACCAGTTTGTTCGCATTGATCGAAGTGGTTTCAATCGTGGCCATGCCCGTAGTGAAGTGATGGGTGAGGCGATCTTTCAACGTCATCGGGTCACCTTCCGTAGTGGTTACTGTGAGGCCTGCACCGATACCTCCTTTTTCATACGTCATACCAATAGCGCCACTGTAGGTGGGATAGGTATCGCCATAGCTGGGATAGTATAAATCAAAACGTTCTTTGGTAAAATACAACCAGCCTTGCTCATCAAAATACTTGGCATTATTTCTTCCAATCGTGTTTTGAAACTCGCGCTGCCAGGGTGTGATCACTTCATGAAAAGGTTCTGCAGCCGGAGCGAAGTAATAAGGATTGTTATAGCCTTGCTCATGATAATCGACATGCACATGCGGCATCCATTGATTATAAATTTTTATACGCTGCTGCGATTCGATTTGGGTCTCCCAGGCCCAATCGCGGTTTAAGTCAAACAAATAATGATTGGCTCTTCCGCGAGGCCAGGGCTCCACATGTTCACGAGCCTGCGGGTCGGCATTGGGAGGATTGTTTCCATATTGATTATAGAAGTTTGCAAAACGATCGCGGCCATCCGGGTTAATGCATGGGTCCATGATCACGACCGTGTTCTTCAACCACTCTTTGGTTTTAGCATTGTTTGGGTTTACCAATTCATAAATGGTTTTCATCGAGGCTTCCATCGAGTTGGCTTCGTTGCCATGCACGTTATAGCTTAACCAGACAATGGCCACTTTCGTGGAAGGAACGCCTTCGGCCATGCCGGCACGCTTCAGATTATCCTGACGGATCTGTTCTATGTTTTTAAAGTTTTCCGGTGAGGCGATGATCGCATAAATCAGCGGGCGATGCTCATACGTTTCGCCATACTGCATCACCTGCACGTTGGCATTGCTTTCATCTATATGTTTAAAATATTCTACCATGCGATGATGACGTGTAAAGCG
>CANIVF010000087.1 GCA_947470895.1 Bacteroidota bacterium | reverse complement strand
CCTTCCGCGTATCGATCGGGGATATAAAAATCACAGTTAGAGTAAAAGCTTTTGAGATAGCTGTACATGAGTGCCACCGATGTGGTGCCATCGACATCATAATCACCATAGATGAGAATCTTTTCATTTTTATCAATGGCTGATTTTAGACGAACCACAGCATGCTCCATATCCTTAAGAAGAAAGGGATCATGCAAGTGATCTAATGAAGGTCTGAAAAAAACTTTGGCACTTTCAAAATCGGTGATGCCACGTTGCAATAAGATGGTTGATAGGTAGGGATTGATATTGATAGCCTTACTCAACACATCAATATTTTCAGTGTCCGGTGTGCTCTTAGATATCCATCGTTTTTGCATGCAGCTAGTTAGTCAAAAATTTTATTGCTCCACTTTTTTCTCCCCTCGATTTCATAATCCAGATTTGCGCTAAAACCTTAGGGCCCCGAATCGGGTTAAAAAGAACAAAAGGTAATTGAAACTTAGCCCAAAAGCACATATAGAATTTTTGATAAATAAAAAGGCAGCGTGATTACGCTGCCTCTTAAAATACGATTAAAGAATTCTATTTAGAAGAAGGATCTTTGTCAAGTACCACACCCTCCAATACATCCTTAATATCTACACGCACACCATCCTTATAAGGTACTATCCAGGCATCTTTCACGCCCATTTCGCGCATGTATTTCTTAAACTTGTCGGCATCCCAATAATCTCTGAAAATACCGATGGTAAATTTCTGTTCACCCTTTTCAACAGCTTCGCCACCGAAGTTTGGATTATTATTAAAGTACTTGGAGAGATCTTTTTTCTTAAAGGCTCCGATTTGAACTTTGAAAACAACACCTCTGGAAAAATCCATGGGGGCAGGAGCTTCTTTATACTGTGCAAGCTCCGCTTTTGCAGAAGTTAACTCACCGCGTATGCGGGAGAGTTGATCTTCTAGTTCAGCAACGCGGGCATTTTTTTCGCTCACCTGCTTGTTCAAGGTGCTTACCTGAGTTTTAAGTGTGGTGTTGTCAGTGTCGGATGTTTCTTTTGCTTCCGTAAATTCCTTCAGGTTAGCGGGGTTCTTGGCGTATGTTTTGGCTTTCTTTTTCCATTCCTTTTTCTCTTTCTTGGAGAGCTGGGCGAAAACTTGTATGCCAGAAAAAATCAGCGCCAGGCAAAGGATAACTACTTTAGCTTTCATTGATGTTTGGGTTTTATTTCAACATTAAAAGTAAGAAAATTATTCTGAATATGGTTTTTTCTATTCTTTAAGGCCGTGTTTTAAGTTTATTCCCCACGGTTACCCGATCTATAATCTCCCTGATCAATCGAGACTTCCCACCATTTTTTCAGGACGAACCCACTGATCAAACTGATCAAACGTAACCAAGCCTAACTCTACGGCAGCTTCACGCAAGGTCTTATTTTCTTTGTGCGCCTTCTTGGCAATCTTGGCAGCGTTCTCGTATCCGATATGTGTATTAAGAGACGTAACCAACATCAATGAGTTTTCCATATGTTGCTTGATAATGGCATAATTCGGTTCGATACCCACCGCACACTTGTCATTGAAAGAAACGCAGGCATCACCAATCAAACGAGCCGATTGAAGAACATTAGATGCAATCACTGGCTTGAAGACGTTTAATTCAAAATGCCCGTTGGCGCCACCAAAAGAAACAGTTACATCATTTCCAATAACCTGCGCACACACCATGGTTAAGGCCTCTGGTTGTGTTGGATTCACTTTGCCGGGCATGATGGATGAGCCAGGTTCATTGTCGGGAATGATAAGCTCACCTATACCTGAGCGTGGTCCGGAGCTGAGCATCCGAATGTCGTTTCCAATTTTCATCAATGACACAGCGGCTCGCTTCAATGCACCTGATAATTCGACCATAGCATCATGTGCTGCGAGCGACTCAAATTTATTAGGCGCTGTTATGAAAGGAAGCCCCGTTAATTCAGCAATCCTTTGAGCTACTAAAACATCATATCCCTTAGGGGTGTTTAGTCCGGTTCCCACGGCAGTTCCTCCCAGCGCCAATTCACGCACAGCCTCAAGTGCGTTGTTGAGGGCACGAATGCTATTATCGATTTGCTGCACGTAACCACTAAACTCCTGACCTAATGTAAGAGGAGTGGCATCCATAAAATGAGTGCGACCGGTTTTCACAATGTTTTTATATTCTGCCGATTTTTTGGCCAGCGTATCGCGCAGTTTTTTCAAACCAGGAATGGTAATTTCTACTACCTGCTTGTAGCTGGCAATGTGCATGGCTGTAGGGAAGGTATCGTTTGATGACTGAGATTTATTAACATCATCATTCGGATGCAGCACTTTGTTTTCATCGGTAAGCTTTCCCCCATTCAGCACATGGGCACGATAAGCAATCACTTCATTGGCGTTCATGTTGCTTTGCGTGCCAGATCCGGTTTGCCAAATGACCAACGGAAACTGATCATCCAATTTGCCGGCAATAATTTCATCACATACCCGGCCAATCATATCTTTTTTTTCAGCAGTCAGAACACCTAACTCAAAGTTGGTTATGGCAGCTGCTTTTTTCAGATACCCAAAAGCATAAATAATTTCTTTGGGCATGCTGGCCTCAGGCCCTATCTTGAAGTTATTGCGAGAACGTTCTGTTTGTGCGCCCCAGTATTTGTCGGCAGGCACTTGTACTTCACCCATGGTGTCTTTTTCGATGCGGAAACTCATATCATGTTTTTTAATTGAACAAATTTAGTCCTCAAACTTCCATTTGAAAATTTATTATATCAAAGTTACCAGGCTAGAGATGACGCAACTCTGCATATTGATCCAGTATCCATCCGGTAAGACTTAAGCGCGGCCTCGTGGCAGCAAGCACTTCATGTTCTAATTGATCGCTGCGAAAGCAAACCAGGCGGCCGGCAGCAGGCAGAACATCAAGATGTTTTTCGGGCAGATAAATTCGCAATTGCCCACCTTCTTCTTCTTTCCAGTTTTCATTCAGGTAGCAGATTACGGATAGTTTACGGTGATCATCTTTTTTAAATTGGTCGAGGTGTCGTTTATAATAACTACCCGCAGGGTAAATCGTCATATGTACCTCATAATCCTTCAGGCTTAGGAATAGATTTTGATTCACGAACGAAATCAGTTCGTTTTGTTTAGCCAGATAAGCTTGTATAGATGGTGGGGCCAAGGCTCGGTCGACCCATTGAATATAGTCTCCGCGGATGGCCTCATTAATCTGTTTATCCTGCAATTTTCCGATGCCCGCTTTTTTAAACTGTAACAATCCATTTTTGAATTCGTCCAGTTCAAGGATCGGTTGTACTTCTTGTGAAGACAGAAAATCATCGATGATGGCAAAGCCATGCTCGGCTAATCCATCGGCTACCAAATTAAGTTTATCGATAAGCGTGCTATTCATAGTGCGAATGTAACAGCAGGAATTAACTTTGATGATATGATTATTTATTTAAACAAGTTTGTTGCTCGTTTTTTGGTTGCTGTCTTTGTATTACTGGCGACTTTTTCATGTGTGCCTAAAGAAGAGGTTGTGTTCAAAGGCGTCCAAAACATTTCTATTGAAGCAAACCAGCAGAATGAGCCGATATTACAGGCCGAGGCTTTGTTTTATAATCCGAATAAAGTGCGAATGAAGTTGAAAGAAATCTACGTGGATGTGCTGGTAAATGGAAAGCCTTCTGCCCAGGTAAGACAAAACCTTAAGCTATCTATTCCAGCTGAGTCGGAATTTTCGGTCCCGGTGGCGGCACAACTTTCATTAAAAGAATTAGGACTTTTAGAGACTATTGTAAACTTATTGGGCGGAAAGAAATACGACATTCAATATGCAGGCTATGTCAGGATTGCTGTTCATGGAGTGACCGTTAAGGTGCCATTTACCTATCAGGAGCAACTCAGATTGAAATTCTGATCAGCGATTCGAGCAAGAAACTGGGTTAATATTTTTGATTAAGCTATGTTGATTACTTCGCTGGTTCTTTTCTCTCTTGTGTTACTCACTGCAAAGATTTGGTACAGTCAACGATTAAAAGCATCAGCAAAATTAATCGAGGCACAAAACGAGTAAATTGAAAAACTCATCCAAACACAAAAAGGGGCTGAGATTCTTATTCAAAAGTTGGAGTAGGAAAAGCAAGAATTGTCGGGCGTTGTATTGCACGATTTGAGAGGCCCCTTCAACCGAGTATTTGCCTTAATACAGTTACTTCAAAGTTTTACGGATACCCTAAATCAGGATCAGAAAGAATACCTGAGGAAAAAAAAAGCAAGGTGTAATAGCCGATCGCCTTGGTATGATTCGCAATCTGAGGGATTATCAAAAGTTAGAAAGCAAGAAAATTGATGTAACCCTGAAAACGATCAACCTTCATGCTATCCTTGGTGTGTTGGCGAGGAAAAAGAAAATTCAATGGCACCTTGATATGGCTCCAAACCTGACGGTACTTGCCGATAAATATTGCTTGAATCGAATTCTGGATAATAGGTTTTCCAATGCGTTAAAGTTCACCAGCGAAAGCAAGAGTGTGTTTGTTAAAGCTTATGAAAATGGACTTTGGATACAGGTAGAGGTTCATGATAAAGCTCCGGGGATTAGCCCGGAAGATCAAACAATATTGTTTTCTAAGTTCAAACCCTGACAGCCGTGCTACTGGTGGAGAGACCGCTACAGGTCTGAGGCTTGCTGTGGCAAAAATTCGGGCTGAAAAAATACAAGCTAAATTTTCGTGCGTGAGGCGGATCAGGGATCAGTTTTTACTATTAAAAGTGAAGAAAGAGGGATTCTGTTTCTTTAGAAATCATTTAAAGAGATAATAATCATCTTCTTTACCAGAAAGTATTGATGTTAGCGAGTCAATCACGTTTTCATCCTTGATCACATAATCGCGCACCCCGCGCTGAATGAAACTCAACACCATATTACCGTCATCCAGAGAGCTCAATAAGATCACTTTGTTTTTATCCGTAATGCGCGGTTTAATTTTCTCATACAGATCAATACCAGTCATGCCGGGTAATCTATAGTCAATAATCATGACGTCCGGTAAAGAAGTAGAAAGCGATTTGAGGCAATCTTCGCCAGTGGAGAAAACCTTCAATTCATTGGTAGGTTCGTTTTTTAGAGCCTTCGCAATAAACTCAGCATAAATGGGGTCGTCTTCAATTAGATAAATCTTCATAAGATGCAATATAGTAATCCTGTTTATTTCCGGCACACCCAAAGCAGTTAATCAGACACATTTACCCGTCCAAAAAAGCTGCCCTTGGTTTATAGGCGAATCAAGGTATTTTTACTTGAATAAATCTTACAAGTATGATAAAGGTAGCTAGGTCTTTTGTCTTTTTGTTGCTGCTCACGATCGTAGGGTGCACCCCACAAAATGAGAAAACCACGATTTTTAAAGTTTCTTTTACGAAAGAAATGAGTGAACAGGCTCAGGATGGGCGATTACTTCTCATGCTTGCCAATAACGACAAATCGGAACCGCGATTTCAGATTAATGACGGATTAACCACGCAGTTGGTGTTTGGTGTAGATGTCGAGGGCATGCAACCGGGCCAGGAGATCACCATCACTACTGAAAAGGCATTTGGCTTCCCCATCCAATCCATGAAAAACATTCCGGCCGGAGAATATTATGTTCAGGCGTTGATCAACCGTTATGAAACATTTAACCTCAAGACTGGGCAAACTGTAAAATTAGCACCTGATCAGGGTGAAGGCCAGCAGTGGCATAGCAAACCAGGAAATTTCTTTAGCAAGGCAGTGAAGGTTTCTGTCAGCAATAAGGGCGAAACAATCGAAGTACTGATGGATCAGAAAATTCCTACCATCGAAGAGCCAAAAGACACGAAGTATGTAAAGCATATTACGATTCAAAGTAAGATGCTAACCGAGTTTTGGGGTAAGCCGATGTTTTTAGGCGCACATGTATTGTTGCCCGAAGGGTTTGATGAACATCCTGAAGCCAAATATCCGTTAATGATTTATCATGGACATTTTCCAAACGACTTTGGTGGATTTAGTACCGAGCCACCACCTGCTGACATGGACACCAGTGACTATGCCGATCGCTTTGGAATTTATGGGTACAACAGGCTTCAGAAGCAGGAAGCCTATAACTTTTATAAGCAATGGACGAACAAAGACTTCCCACGCTTTATCATCATTGAAATTCAACATGCCAATCCCTATTACGATGATTCGTATGCAGTAAACTCTGCCAACCTTGGCCCTTACGGGGATGCGATAATGAAAGAACTAATTCCCGAAATTGAAGGCAAGTTCAGAGGCATTGGTGAAGGGTGGGCGCGTTTTACCTATGGAGGATCAACTGGCGGGTGGGAAGCATTGGCAGTGCAAATGTTTTATCCGGATGATTTCAATGGATGCTTTGCCGCATGCCCTGACCCTGTCGATTTCCGTGCCTATTGCCTCGTGGATATTTATAAAGATAAAAATGCCTATTGGTATGATAGCGATTTCAAAAAACTTCCGCGTCCGGCCCATCGCAATTACCTGGGTCAGATTCAAAACACAATGCAGGAATCTAATCATTATGAGCTGGCACTGGGCACGAAATCGCGTAGTGGTCAACAATGGGATATTTGGGAAGCAGTATACTCTCCGCAGGGCGAAGATGGATATCCCAAAAGAATTTTTAATAAAGAAACGGGTGATATTGATCCCGCTGTAGCGGAATATTGGAAACAGAATTTTGACCTGCGTTATATTCTTGAACGCGACTGGAAAACATTAGGGCCAAAACTCGAAGGCAAGATTCACATCTACTGCGGTGATATGGATAACTATTACCTCAACAATGCAGTATATCTGATGGAAGACTTTTTGAAGAAAACGGAGAGCCCGTTTTACAAAGGGGAAGTTGACTATGGCGATCGTGCCGAGCATTGCTGGAATGGCGATCATGAAAACCCGAATTATGTTGCACGATTGCGCTACAATACCATGTACCTGCCAAGGATTTTAAAGCGAATTCAGGACAGCGCACCGAAGGGAGCAGATTTGAAAAGTTGGAGGTATTAAAATGATCAGAAGAAGAGCAGTTTTAATTTAAAGAACTTTTAAGCCCATGCTTCTAGCCGTAGACATTGGAAATAGCGACATCACTCTTGGTCTTTGGAAAGATCAGGAGTGGAAGTTTGTATGGAGAGTTTCAGCGAAGCCAGATCTTCCTGAATTGTACTATGGAATAAAAATTCGCGATTATTTTTTTGAATCGGGCACAGAAGCTAATCAGGTTCGTACCATTGTTTTAAGTAGTGTAGTGCCAGGCCTTACGGAGAAAATCAGAAATGTAGTCCGCACACTATTTGAAAAAGAACCCATCTTGCTTGGTCCTAAGATGTATGATCAATTACCATTGGGTATTTTGAACCCTTACGAAATAGGATCCGACCTGGTAGCCAATGCTTCGGCTGCTTATTTTGCGCATAAAAAAACTTGTATTGTAGTTGATTTTGGAACAGCACTAACATTTACAACCGTATCAGGCGAAGGAGTAATTCTGGGAGTTTCAATTGCTCCGGGATTGAGAACGGCAATAAAATCGCTCTCGCAAAATACAGCAAAGTTGTTTGATGTTCCTTTAGAATTACCAACGTCATCATTAGGGAAGAACACCGTAACAGCGATTCAATCCGGAATTATGTTTGGATACGAAGGCCTCGTTCGAAATGTAGTGTTAAAAATAAAGGAGGAGCTGAAGACGGATTGTTTAGTGATTGCTACCGGTGGCTTGTCGTCACAATTAGTATCGCTGAAAGATTTATTTTATTCCGTTGAACCGGATCTCACGTTGGATGGCTTGCGCAGGATTGGTGAGTGGATGAACGCTCAGGGAAAATAATGGTGAATGATTTCACTGTTCAAGCGCCTGCTTTAAATCACTAATCAAATAATCCGGATCTTCCAATCCTATGTATAATCTTACCAATCGGTGATTTGAATTGGTTACATCAAACGCTTCGGGCGTAAAGCCTACAGCAGCAGGAATAGCTAGCGATTCGTGCCCACCCCATGAAACAGCTAGCAGAAAATGCTGCAGCGAATTGCAAAACGTTTCGACTTCTTCGAGTGTCTTTACTTTTAAAACAATACTGAATAGCCCACCGGCATCCTTCATTTGCTTTTTGGCTAGTTCATATTGTGGGAAACTTGGATGAAACGGAAAAATCACTTTTTCTATTTTTGGATGTCCGTCCAGATAGGCCACTACTTTCTTGGTGCTGTCGCATACGCGCTGCATGCGAAGGTGTAACGTGCGCAACCCGCGAATCATTAGCCAGGCATTCAAAGGCGAAATGTTTCCACCGATGTTTAAGAACTCAGCATCAAATATTTTTTTGATCATGGCTTTAGATCCGCTGACAACACCAGCAACAACATCACTATGTCCACCAATAAATTTCGTAGCAGACTGAGCCACCAGGTCGATGCCCATAACATAAGGTTGCTGATTGAGCGGGCTGCAATAGCTATTGTCAATCATGGTGATGATGCCTTTATTCTTGGCCAGTAATGAAAGGGTTGTTAAATCCTGCAACTCGTAGGTGAAAGTATTAGGCGATTCTAGGTAAATCAGTTTTGTGTTGAACTGAATAGCTTTTTCAAAGTTCTTTACCTCAGTGCCATCAACGAAAGTTGTTGTGATCCCAAATTTAGGGAGCAGTCGTTCAAATAGTTTAATTGTCCAGCTGTAAGGCTTGGCAACACTCACCACATGATCGCCTTGATTTAGCAATGATAAAATCGGAGTGGATATAGCTGCCATGCCGCTGCCAAAAACCAGCGCATCTTCTGCACCATCTAGTGCGGCTAGTTTTTTTCTTAAGATATCTACGGTAGGATTATTTCCCCGCGAATACAACGTAGCGTAATACTCATCGGCTAAAGCTTTTCTAAAGTCAGCCACACTTTTAAAAGTGAAATTACTACTTTGAATGATGGGAGGAGCAACAGCATTGAAATAGTTTTCACGTTCTTCGCCAAGCTCATTGAGAATATAGGACAAGTCCATAGTTATTGAATAATTTTTCGAAGACCGAGATAAAGGGGAAATCCAGAAAGGAACAACACAAAACCAATCAGTGATGCTTGTGGATTGGAGATCAGCACACTAATATTTACAAGGGAATATACGATGATAAAAAGAGCGGGCATCCACGGATAGCCTTTCATTTTAAAAATGCCTTCCGGATCTCCGGATTTCTTTGCCCGATGACGAAGAACAAAAATGGCAGCCGAAGCCGTGATCAAACTGATGCTGTCAAAGAACATGACATAGCCCAGCACCTGGATGAAGGATGTAGAGAAAAATAAGGTGAGCACAATGAAAGCTACAAAAATAGTAACCCCAAACTCCTGTACCTGCGTGCGACTGTTCACCTTCTTAAAAATAGAAGGCAACACTTTGTCTTCTGCCATCGCATAGTATACGCGTGGGTTCGACATGATGGAAGCGTTTACGTAGGCCATCACCGATAAGAACATGATGATCGCGACTACTTTGAATGCGGCATCGCCTAATAATACCCGCGCCACATCCGCGGCAAGCGTATTCGAATTTTTTAATCCCTCAAACCCCAATACCCGGAAGTAGGAAAAGTTTACTAAAAGATAAAGCGTAAGAATGATTGCGATACCATAAAAAATAGCACGAGGCATGGTGCGTGACGCATTAGGAATATCACCACCAAAATTCATGGTTTGCTGATAGCCACCATAGGTAAAAAACACCGGAACAAAACACAACCAAAAGGCTTTGATCCAATCGGTAGATGATAACGATGTGGTTGTAATTGAAACAGATTCTATTTGCGAAGGCACTGCGAATACTGCTGCAATAAGCAAAGCGATCAAAGCAATTTTAATGATCATGAGCACATTCAGTATTCGTGCGCTCATTTTAATTCCCATCATATTGATGCCATACAAAATTACCATCGATGAGAGTGTAATAATTTTAATGGCTAAATCCGGAGACATGTTGGGAAGTAAAATCGGCTGAACATATTCGGCACCAATAATGGCTACACTCGCGGTGGAAGCAGCATTGGAGATCACCGTCATCCAGTTCACCATAAAAGCAAAACCGGGATGATAGCAATGTGAAAATATTCTGTAGAAGCCACCAGCCACAGGATAGCGAGAACCAATTTCCGCAAAGGTGAGGGCACCAAATAGACTAATGATGGCTCCCAGAATCCAGGCGACAAAGAAAATTTCTGGAATGATCGCCTTTTGTGCCACCTCTACTGGTGTGCGAAAAATTCCCATGCCAATAACTAAACTCACCACGATCATGGTGAGATCAAATTGTCCGAGTTTAGGTTTTATTGACACGAAGCGTAAAATGAGTGGACAACAAAGTAATGAAAAATTAAAGCATGCCACCTACGATACTTGATAAAGCATAATATTCATGATATTGAAATTTTACCACTGGCTTGCCGTTGCGAACTTAGAGGACTAATTTACATTTCGGTTTGACCTACTTCCTCCCGACTATGTTACCACATCAATACAAAAACCTGGTTCCGTTTTTATTTTTGATTCTCATCTCATCGCTTTGTTTCACTAGTGCTTGTACTTCAACCAATGAGAATAAAATCCCAAGATTCAAACTCATTAGTACAGAAAAGTTTCTCTTCAAGTCTTTTGTGGACTGTAATATGGCCGAAGTGTGGGTGGGTGATACTTTTCGGATTTTCCCGGGTAAGTATGGTGAAGATACCCTTTGGGGATATTCTGATAATCTTCGCTTTGGCAATGGGGCAAATGCAGACGAAGCATTTTCCAGAACGTATGAAGAGTTGATCATGCCCGTTATGCCGAAGAACGTAACACCAGGCGAAGATGGCTTGCATGGTGCCGCGTGGTTTGAAACGGTGTATCAGGAGGCTAAAGATCCTTCCGGCAAAACACTCTATGCTGTATATCACAATGAAAACTATCCATGGAATTATCCTTACAATGAAAAGACCGGAGAAGGATATATCGATAAATATTGGCCACAAGGGTTAACTGGTGTTACTTCCCCTGCTGCCGTGTGCCGCATTGGCATCATGAAGTCAACCAATGGAGGCTATAGCTGGGACAATCGCGGAATTTTTATAGAAGACCTTCAACCGCGTATGATTTTAAGGCCACATAATACCTCCAACACATTTGCTGGCGGTGTAGGCGATCCTTCGGCTGTAGCCAGTGGAGAGTATCTCTATTTATTTTATGGTGAATATGGTTATCCAGGAGTATATGATTCTGCTCAGTATGATCCCGCCAAGGAGTGGAGTGCTCAATGCATTAGCGTTGCGCGAATTAATCTTTCTGATTTAGATAATCCAGTTGGCAAAGCACGCAGATGGGACGGCAAAAGATTCAATGGTTCGCCTGATGGAGTAGGTGCTCCGGTAGCATCGTTGCAAATCCCGATGGATGAAGGTGGAGGTCCTGCATCGGCACCGGACAAACAATTTCATTGGGGCCCATCGGTAAGTTGGAATACGTATTTGAATTGTTGGGTGATGATGATGGGCAAGGTTGAAAGTTCATCGTGGAAGGGAAGCAGCATTTATATCTCATATAATTTTAATATAGAATTAGGTGAAGGCGACAACTCTCAACAGTGGACGAAACCACAACAAATATTAAATAAGCCGGGCCATATCCTTTGGTATCCATCATTGCAACCGATGAACACCCCGGAGGACATTGAGGAAAGAAATACCTGTTTAAAGTTGGGCAAGCGCGCTCGGTTGTTCTTTAAAGACATGGAAGGACCCAAGAGTGAGTACCTTTCTGAATACATCATCGAGTTTGAAAAATAGCTTTAGCGTATAGCCATAAAAAAAATGGAACATGAGGACCACGGAAGTAGATCAACTTAGTCAACAACGCAGATCGGTGTTTTCGAAAGACTATACAGGTGAACGGGTTCATGATGACATCATCAATCAGATGTTGGAGAATGCCAACTGGGCACCTAACCACAAGCTGACAGAGCCCTGGCGTTTTGTGGTGTTTGCTGATGATGGATTAAAACAACTGGGCACTTTTCAAAGCGAATGTTATAAACGTGTTACTACAGCGGATGGCACTTTTCGTGAAGACCGATATCAGTCGTTGCAAACCAAGCCGTTGGAATCGTCACACATTATTGCAGTAGGCATGAAGCGTGATGAAGCGAAGCGATTGCCAGAGTGGGAAGAGTTGGGAGCGGTATTTTGTGCCATTCAAAAC
The DNA here is from genome assembly GCA_947470895.1 of Bacteroidota bacterium. Classification (GTDB taxonomy): domain Bacteria; phylum Bacteroidota; class Bacteroidia; order Cytophagales; family Cyclobacteriaceae; genus ELB16-189. The sequence continues at coordinate 7,546 of CANIVF010000087.1, read as the reverse complement.
ATGTATCTGACGGCTACAGCGTATGGAGTGGGCTGTTACCTGAGTACAGGAGGGGGGATTACCAACTTTGAAGAAGCAAAACCTTTTTTTGAATGGGGTCCCGATGACAAACTCTGTGGCTTTCTACATGTGGGCATGCCCAAAGCAACACAAACTGCTGGCAGGCGAATACCCATAAGTGAAAAAGTAACATGGATCAAATGATCATGCATTCTGTTTTCAAGGCATAGATCATTCAAAAGTTTGGTAATTAAGTTTACATTGGCGGTTCAACAATTTTAACATTCGAAATCAATTTATGATCCCTGATAAACAAACCATCATTGAAGCACATGAGCGTATTAAGTCCTATATCAGTCATACGCCTGTGATGACGAGCCAGAGCGTAAATGAAAAAACCGGATGCAGTGTTTTTTTTAAGTGTGAGAATTTTCAGAAGGTAGGAGCTTTTAAAGCACGTGGCGCTATCAACGCAGCACTGTCGCTCACACCTCCGCAACGGGCCAAAGGAATTGCTACACACTCATCAGGAAATCATGCCCAGGCCATTGCACGGGCTGCAAAAATACTGGGCACTAAATCGTATATCGTTATGCCGCGCACAGCGCCAGAAATAAAGAAGCGCGGTGTGAAGGGCTATGGTGGAGAAATTTTTGAATGTGAGCCAACACTGAAGGCGCGCGAAGCAACACTCGCGGATGTGATCAGTAAAACTGGCGCAACCGAAATACATCCCTTCAATAATTATGAAGTGATTGCCGGCCAGGCAACAGCGGCCAAAGAGTTATTGGAAGAAGTAGGGCAACTGGATGTGATTATGGCCCCCGTGGGCGGTGGAGGGTTGCTCAGTGGTACAGCCTTAGCCGCAAAATATTTTTCACCCAATACTAAAGTGATTGCAGGCGAACCGGCAGGATCGGATGATGCCTATCGCTCCATGAAGAGTGGCCAGATTGAACAAGCTCAATCGAATACCATTGCGGATGGATTACTCACGACACTCGGTGATAAAACTTTTCCGATCATCAAAGAAAACGTAACAGAGATCATTACCGTTACCGATGAAGAAATTATAGAAGCGCTTAAGTTTGTCTGGGAGCGTATGAAAATTATCATTGAACCATCCTGTGCTGTGCCTTTGGCCGCCCTGATCAAAGAGAAAGATAGATTTAAGGGTAAGCGAATTGGTATTATTTTATCCGGAGGCAATGTAGATCTTGAGAATGTGTTGGATTTAATGGTTAAGTATAAATAAAGTAAGGTGAGGCTTCTCGTTCTAACTACATTTCTCCTCACCGTTTCCTGCTCGAAACACCAATCAAACAAAATGGAGTCATCACAAAAGGACACTCCATTCGAATCACAACAAAGTCTTGGTGTGGTAGGTGGTGAGTTGCGCGAAGCTTCTGGCTTGGTGGCCAGTATTATAAATCCAGGTTATTTGTGGACACACAATGACAGTGGGAACTCAGCTTCAATTTATCTGCTCAATGAGAAGGGCCAAATTGTGATGAAATGCAAACTAAAAAATACGGTTAATCGCGATTGGGAAGACATTACTATCGGCCCAGGACCAGAAGAGGGAATCAATTATATCTATGTGGCGGATATCGGAGATAATAATGCGGTGTATTCTTATAAAATTTTGTATCGGATTAAAGAGCCAGTTTTGTCAAATAAAAAAATTGAGATAGCGGAGGTTGACAAGTTTGTATTTGAGTTACCTGATGGCGTTAGAGATACCGAGGCAATTATGGTTGATCCAATCACTAACAACTTTTATATCTCATCAAAGAGAGAGCATGCCGTGCGACTTTATGAAATTAGATTTCCCTTCGCAAGTGACACACTGCGTGCCGTAGAGGTAGGCAAACTTCCCTTTAATAACATTGTGGCGGCCAATATTTCAAAGGATGGCAGTGAGGTGTTAATAAAAAACTATCTGAAGATTTATTATTGGAAGCGAGATAGTGTTGAGTCAATCCCATCTTTATTGAAAAAAGATCCAATTCAATTAGATTATAAAGCTGAACCACAAGGAGAAGCCATCGCCTGGAAGCGTGATGGCTCAGGATTTTATACACTAAGTGAATCAGGGAGAAATGATGGTGGAAGTTTGTATTTCTACAAAAGAAAACAACAAGTCGATTAAACTTGTCGCTCGATTAAGTCGCGCGTAAATCCAATCAGCTGAGCTTTTGCAGATGAGTCCGGAATTTTTTCAAGCTTATCAAATCCTTTATCAAAGTAGAACTGAATTTTCTTTTCTGTCAATTGAGGGATACTCAGTTTATCATACAGGGCGGTCATCGCTTTTATTTTTTTTTGTTTGTTGAATTTCTTAACCTTCAACCACTGATCTAATTCAATCTTATCTTTTCCCCGTGCTTTCTCTTTGGCTTTGATCAATAGGAATGTTTTCTTGTTGGCGATAATGTCTCCGCCCACTTGTTTACCGAATTTTTTCTTATCGGCATATACATCGAGTAAATCATCTTTCAGTTGAAAACCAATACCAATGTAAGTTCCGAATTCTCGCAAGTGAGTTCGGTCTTCTTGTGAAGCATCGGCAAGCAAGGCGCCCATTTCCATACTGAATCCAAGCAACACCGCAGTCTTCAGGCGAATCATTTCAATGTATTGGGCTTCGGTTACTTTGTCTTTGGCTTCAAACTCCATATCCCACTGCTGTCCTTCACATACTTCAGCAGCACATTGGTTAAAGATGCGAAGTGTTTCGTTTAATGTCTTTCCCTCAAGGCTCAAAAACATATCGTACACTTTCACGAGCATCACATCTCCCGAAAGGATAGCGGTGTTTGCATTCCACTTTTCGTGCACCGTAGGTTTGCCTCTGCGCAATGGAGCGTTGTCCATGATGTCATCATGAAGTAATGTGAAATTGTGGAACGCTTCTATGGCCGTAGCATATTTCACAATCGACTTAGCATCCTGTTTATATAATGAGTAAGCCATCAACGCCAGCAATGGTCTCAGGCGCTTGCCGCCAAGCGCCATGATATACCGAATAGGCTCATAAAGTGATTTGGGCTGCGAGCCGAAGGGTTGATTTTTAATTTCTACTTCTACAGCTTTTAAAAGTTCAGCGATCATATTTTACTCAAAAGTCAAATCTATTAATCTTCTGTCAATATCGGTTTTCTTAATGCGAACTTTTACTTCATCGCCTAGGCGATAAATCTTCTTTCTCCTGCGGCCGATGACACGATAATTCTTTTCATCGAATTCATAGAAGTCATCTTTCATATCCGCCAGGCGCACCATGCCTTCGCATTTGGTTTCTACGATTTCCACAAAGATTCCAAAGTCGGTTACACCTGTAATGATTCCACGATACTCCTTGTTTTCGGCCATGCTCATGAACTCGACTTGCTTGTATTTGATCGAGGCACGTTCGGCATCGGCTGCACGTTTTTCACGCTCGGAGGTGTGAACGCATTTTTCTTCATACTCTTTCTTAGCCACCGATTTACCTTTATCAAGATAGTGCTGCAACAGACGGTGCACCATCATATCCGGATATCTCCGGATCGGTGAGGTAAAGTGTGTGTAATGATCAAAGGCTAACCCAAAGTGACCTTTTGCATCGGTGGAGTATTTTGCTTTTGCCATCGCGCGCACGGCTAATGACTGCAATACATTTTGTTCGGGTTTGCCTTCAATCTCTTCCATGAGTTTATTGAGCGAACGCGAAATGGAAGCGGATTCAAAATTCAAGTTATGTCCAAACTGTTTTGCAAAGCGGGAGAAGTCTTCTACTTTTTCCTGATCGGGTAAGTCGTGGGTTCGATATACAAATGTATTTTTCTCCTCACCCTTTTTCATTTTATAGACATACGTTGCCACGGATCGGTTGGCAAGCAGCATGAACTCTTCGATGAGTTTGTGAGCATCCTTTCGCACTTTAGGTACAACCGCTAGCGGCTTTCCTTTTTCATCGAGCTTGAACTTTACTTCAGTGGTTTCAAAATTCACTGCGCCTTTGGTGAATCGCTCCTTGCGAAGGACGTGATGAAGGAGGTTGAGTATTTTTATTTCTTCGGCAAATGTTCCTGTTCCCGATTCGATTACTTCCTGCGCTTGCTCGTAAGAGAAACGATGATCGGAGTGAATGACCGTTCTGCCAAACCATTCTTTCAATACTTTACCTTTTGTGTTCATTTCAAAGACAGCAGCGAAGGTAAGTTTGTCTTCATTGGGTCGCAGCGAACAAAGCGCATTAGAGAGTCGCTCTGGAAGCATAGGCACGGTGCGATCAACGAGATACACAGAAGTCGCACGATCGAATGCATCATCATCCAGAGCGGTGCCCGGAACCACATAATGAGTAACATCGGCAATGTGAACTCCAATTTCATAATTGCCATTTTCCAGTTTGCGGAAGGAGATGGCGTCATCAAAATCTTTGGCATCTTCAGGATCAATCGTAAACGTGAGCACATCGCGGAAGTCCCATCGTTTTTTAACTTCTTCTTTGGTAATGCCTTCGCTGATTCCCTCAGATTCTTTCAACACATTTTCAGGGAAGCGGAAAGGCAAATCAAACTCGGCCATAATGGAGTGAATCTCGGCTTCGTTCTCACCGGTCTTGCCTAAGATCTCCATCACTTTTGCCTCAGGACTCTTATCGCGATCGGCCCACTTGGTTACTTCAAAAAGCACCTTGTCGTTAGCCGTGGCTCCGTTCAGGTTTTCAGGATAGATAAAAAAGTCCTGATAGATCTTTTTGTAATCGGGAACAACAAACCCAAAGGTGCGCGAGAGTTCAATTCGCCCCACAAACTTCGACCTTCCTCTTTTGATGATGGAGGTGACTTTGCCTTCGGGGTTTTCACCGGTTTTTCGGTTTGATAATTCTACTTCTACGGTGTCGCCATGAATGGCGGAAGCCAGATCGGCAGAGCGAACATAAATATCTTTTTGTCCTTCGATACCCGTAGCGATGTAAGCAAATCTTGGATTTACATGATCCACTAAACCTGACATGGATTTTTTCTTGAGCGTACTTGTGTATTGACCAGAACGGAGTTGTTCTACTTTGCCTTCTTCTTCGAGGGCATCCAGCAATTTGAAAAAATCCTCAATGAGAGATTTTTTCTTTAGATCTAATTTTTTAATTAATTGTTGCGGGCTATATGATTTACCCGACATTTCTTCGAGAAGAATCAAGAGAGAGGAATACATTCCTCCTTGCTCTTTTTTGCTTTTCTTCTCTTTTTCTTTTTTGAATTTCTTTTTGCTCATAAGCAGACTTTAAATTTTTAAGTTGCCAGGATCTTTTCTGTTATCCCAGCAAGCAAGTATTGTTATTTTGTTATCGTTTATTTTGAAAAATAAACTATAGTAGCTCGATAAGATACAACGATGAAGATCAGCGCGAACGATTGGATAAATATCAGGATTAGTGGACATTAGAATCAGAACTTCTTCCGTTCTCAAAATGAATGGATTGATTTCTTTTTGACGCCAGTTCTGGCTAAGAAATTCGATTACTTCTTCATACGTTTTTTTTGCTGCACGGGTCCTGAAGATCGGATACGGCATTAGTGATTCAATAAAAACCTCTTTTTAATTTCCATCATTACTTCCTCGCTGGCAAGTACGTTGCCGTTTTTGATTTGCTGAAATGATTCCTCCTGGGTATGCTTTATTGAATCGGGTCTTGTGTTCCAATAGTCCCCTGAGATATCATCGATGCCTAGTAAGCTTTTTATTTCTGAAAGAATGGTCTCATCCTCCGTCTGAATGATTTTCTCAACAATTCTATATTTTTCGCCTACCCTCATTTCTTCAAATTTACTACTAAATACTGACTTCGGTATTATGCATGAATGATGTTAACTGAATTTATAAGAGGGTGCCCCTTCATCTTCAGATAAAGTTGTGCAATGGCCACGACATCGCCTACACAGTACTCAGCAATTTTTGTAAGATCACCTTCCTGGTAATAGACCTTGCTGACCATCGAGCCATCCATTACTCCTTTGCTGCTGGGGATGTTGAAAATCGCTAGCAATAAATCTAATGAAGTGTAATGCTTATAGTCGCCAAACTTCCACATTTCCATCGTATCAAGATGGCCCACTTCCCAAGGCTTTTTACCTGTTATGTTTAAAACCGAAGGCAGCGGCAGATCGTTCACCAGCATCCTCCGGCACATGTAGGGGAAGTCAAATTCTTTTCCGTTATGCGCACATAAGCGTGTGGCAGGCCCCATTTTTTCCAGTGTCTTTCGAAAGTCACTCAGTAACTTTCTTTCATCATGATCTGCAAAGTATTTTGTTCTCAGGATCAACTCTCCTTTTTTATTCTCAGCGTAAATACCAACAGCGATAACCACGATCTTTCCAAATTCAGCGTAGATACCGGCACGTTCGTGAAACAGATCTTCATCAGTTTGCCCTTCTTCTTTTTTGAAAAAATTTGCTTTTCTGGCCCATTGAGTTTTTAAGCGTTCGCTCAGCTTATTGTATTGGTCAGCACAGCCTACGGTTTCAATGTCGAGGAATAAGATGTCTTTCAAATCTGTATTCATAGTGCAAGAGTTAGTCTATATAAAAATACAGATAAGATTGGAAAGGTAAAAACGGGACAACAGTTGTCTGTCAAGGCCTTGCTATGGATTAAAATGGTTATAACCTGTTACCGCTTTATCGCCATCCCTTCCCTGTTCATAACCATTATTTCATCCATCATTCTTTTAATCAGGAACATCTCGTGCTTTCCTCATGGCGAATTGGACAAAAGGCATCACTACGCGATTGCTTTTGCTTTATGTCCATTTCTTTCGCTCTTCTCAGTTTTTCTTTTTTAATAATCTCGGATTTTCAAACAGGGCAATTTATGGTAGAATGATTTCCATGGATTTCTTACTTGCTCTACGTTCATCTTTAGCGGTGCTGATAATACTATGAATACACTGGAATTTGATAGCCTTTATTTAGAGTTTGGATTACATCGGGTTTTATCGAGCGGGCACATGGCCTGCACAACCGGACAGATTGTAGGACTATGGGGAAGGAATGGTTCAGGTAAATTGGTTCGCTTTAATAAAACCCCACGGATTGAAAATTAAATTCATAAGCAAGTGATTGCTTATCTACCAGAGGGTGATCGGTTACCACCATTCATTTCTTTTGAAAAAGCACATCCGATATACGAGCTAGATGGTAGAAAAATTTTTGAAGAGTTTCCTGAACTTAAAGAGTGCCTGAAAAGAAAATCGTCAGAAGTTTCTGATGGGCAGCGTAGACTTTTTGAGGTGCTTTTGGTTCTGTACGCTAAACATCCGTTTTGTATGCTGATGAACCCTTTTCGGGATTACTGCCTATTCATGTTGAAAAACTGAAGGCGGTATTTGAAAACTAGAAACATAGAAAGAGAATAATCATTCATGATCCCAGATTATTCATTAGGACGGAAGAGTTATTCATAAATGCTTGATTGATTTATCTTTACTAAAAGGATTAAAACAACCAATAAGGTGAAAGAGATACAGGTGTTATTTACGGATAAAAATGTCACT
>CANIVF010000086.1 GCA_947470895.1 Bacteroidota bacterium | reverse complement strand
TTTGATTTTTTGGTAGCCAATGCTTTTGCCTTCTTTTTACCTTCATTAAGTTGCAGGGCTGTTTTGGCATTCAGGCTTGTCACCACTTTTTTTCCTGTTTTGGCTTCCAGTTCAAGGCGGGCTACTTTGGCTACGTTGCCGCCTTGTTTGGCCACGCGCTTACTGTCATCAAAAGATGTTGGGTTTACTGCCTGCGAGATGTCTTTGGTGGAGGCTTCGGCCAGCATATTTAAAATCAACTCGGTGTTGGTCATATTATCGCGCAGGTTTTCTTTCTTTAAACCTTTCAGCACTTTGTATTCTTTGGTGGTTTTATCGGCCCACGCTTTGGTGATAATGTCTGTAAGCGTGGCAAACTGTACGCCTGCTTTAAGGCCACGCTTGCGCCATTCATCGGTAAGTTCCTTTCTGATCTCAATGCTTTTGAGCCGCTGGTTAATCCAGTTTTCGGAGTAGCCTAGTTTCAGGTATTGCTCTAAGGCACGATCAATGGAAAGTTCGGGGTCTTGCATTTCATCGAGTCGTTCGGCAGCTACCTCCGCCAGCCATAGTTTAAATGGCTCGGCTTTGGGTGAAGGAATGGATTGAATTAACCGGAAGAGCTGTTCAGTATCGGCCACATCGGTCTTATAGAATTTCCCATCGGCAGACTGCATTTTCAGTTGACTACAATTTGTAGCCAACTGACTTCCCTCCTTCTTAAGACGTAGTTTGAGCACGCTCCAATATTTTCGCGGGTTGGGGCTTGCGGTGAGTACTTCAATGGCATCGACTATAGATATAAACCATTTTTCCTCTTCATCATCCCACAGTGTCCTCACCTTTTTGCCTTCAAATACTTGAATTGCGTTTTGCTTGCTCATTTGTCTGAATCAGGATTTACTTGATTTTAGGATTTTCAGGATTATTGTACTTTGGATTGAAGACTTTTTTGAATTGTAAACTCGTAGCACCAAAATTGATTAGCAAGCCTATGGGCTTATCGTAAGCTACCACGTAGTTCTTTGCCTGGGCCAGATGAACATCTTCCAGGTTCACCAGGGCTTTCAATTCCACTATAATTTGATTTTCTACTACAAAGTCTGCTCGCCTGGTGCCCACTTCAATGTCTTCATAATAAATGGTTTGCTCCTCTTCGCGCACAAAATTCAGGCTGGCCCTTTCCATTTCTATCGCGAGGCATCGTTGGTAAATTACTTCCTGAAAACCATTCCCCAATGTATTATGTACTTTCATAGCACAGCCATTAATCTTATACGTAATGTCATCCAGTTTCATCATTCAATACTTAAAATCCGGCAAATCCTTAAATCCCGTAAATCATGATTCAGACAATTAATCCTGTTAATCCTTGCATCCTACAAATCCTGATTCAGACAATTAAAACGGTGTATCAATTCCCAACTCATTACAAAACTTCTCAATCGTAGCATCGGTGCTTTTCATATCCACATCCATTGTCTGAATTTGGATTTGTTGGATTCTAAGATTAAAGGATTTGTTAGCTGCCGTATGATGATGCGTCATGTTTTCTCCTATCTCACTGTATTTTAATCCTATCATCCTTTAATCCTACAAATCCTAATTCAGACATTTCGTTTGTTTTTCAGATGCCGTAATCTTTTTACTTCTAAACTTTGCGCACCAAAATTCAGCAGCAACCCTAAATCGACCTCATAAGCAACCAAGTAATTTAATCCTTGTGCCAAATGCACACCTTCTAACTTTATCAATGCTTTCAATTCAACCATTACTTTTTCTTCTATCAAAAAATCCACTCTTCTGCTTCCGATCGGTTTTTCATCATAAAAGAGAGGCATTTCTAATTCACGTTCGAACCTCAATCCTTGCTTCTCCATTTCAATGGCCAAAGCCCTCTGATAAATAACTTCCTGAAATCCATTGCCCAACACAGCATGCACTTTCATCGCGCATCCAATTATTTTATACGTTAAATCATCCTTGATCTCTTCGTTCATTCAGCATTTAGTATTAATCCTTACATCCCGTCATCCAGCAAATCCAAATTCAGACAATTTAAAATGGTGTATCAATTCCCAACTCGTTACAAAAATTCTCTATCGTAGCATCGGTAGCTTTTATTTCAGTTTCCAACTTCTTCAATTCTTTGCTTACGGTTTTTAAGTTCACTGCTTCTTCTTCTTCAAACGTATCTACATAGCGGGGTATGTTCAGGTTGTAGTCGTTCTCTGCAATTACGGTTAGCGGGGCTACGTAGCTGTACTTGTCTTCGGATGTGCGGGCTTTGTAGGTGCTGATGATTTTGGTAATGTCCTTGGGCCGCAATACGTTTTGTGTTTTTACTTTTTCAAAATGCTGGCTGGCATCTATAAATAAAACGTTGCCGCTGTATTCGCGCTTTTTCTTCAATACTAAAATGCAGGTAGGTATGCTGGTGCCGTAAAAGATGTTGGCGGGCAAACCGATTACGGCATCTAACTGGTTTTTATCTTTTATTAAATACTCGCGTATGTGGCCTTCGGCACCGCCACGGAACAACACACCGTGCGGCAATACACAAGCCATGGTGCCGCTGTCGGCCAGTTGGTGAATCATGTGTTGCACAAAAGCAAAGTCGGCCGTGCCTTTGGGTGCGAGTCTTCCATAAGGTGCATAGCGGTCGTCACTCATAAACAACGGACTGGCACTCCACTCGGCCGAGAAGGGCGGGTTGGCTACAATGGCTTCGAAGCGTTGATCGATATGCTGGGGGCGCTCGAGTGTATCCTCATTTTTAATGTCAAACTTTTTGTAATGCACATCGTGCATGATCATGTTCATGCGGCACAAGTTGTAGGTCGTAGGGTTGCTCTCTTGTCCAAAGAACCCTCCTACTTCTTTTACTTCTTTGGCCACCCGCAACAACAGCGAGCCCGATCCACAGGTTGGATCGTACACACTTTTCAATTTGATTTTGCCCACGGTAACCAATCGCGCCAACACACTGCTTACCTGCTGAGGTGTATAAAACTCGCCTGCCTTCTTGCCGGCACCACTGGCAAATTTGCCAATGAGGTATTCGTAGGCATCGCCCAATACATCGCTGGTGGTATTTTGTAAATCGAAGTCAATTTCATTTAAGTGCGAGAGCACTTTCACAATCAATTCGTTTTTGGCAGTTTCGGTTTTGCCGAGCTTGCTGCTGGTGAGGTCGAGGTCTTCAAACAGGTTTCCAAAATCTTCTTCGCTTTCGCTGCCCATGGTGCTTTGCTCAATGTGGGTAAGCACTTTGGTTAAGTCATCGAGAATGAATTTGCTTTTGCCTTCGGCATTGCCTCTGCGGGCGAGTTCGCTGAAGAGTTCGGAAGGCAACAAGAAGTAGCCGAGTTTGTCGAGGGCTTCGTCTTTGATGGCGGCCAGCAGTGCTTTTTTGTCTTTGTGTTTTTCTACCTGGGCGTAGGTAATTTTATCGGGCTTTAAGATGGCATTGGCATAGGTATGCATCTTTTCGCTGAGGTATTTATAGAAGATAAAGCCGAGGATGTAGTCGCGAAAGTCATCGGCATCCATTTTACCGCGCAGGGTGTCGGCAATGTTCCAGAGTTTTTGTTCGAGTTGTTGTTTTTTGTCGTCAGCCATTACGAGTTAAAATGAGTAGCCATCCAATACTATGGATTCTTCTAAAATTAGCTGAATTCCGCTACTTATAAAACACCGATTAGAATTTGGCAGGAAGGTCAAAATAATGGGTAGAGTCAATCGAAGTTTGAGACCCCGTTTGCAAGGTTGAGCAATACTGCTCGCGAAACAATACCTGGTCAATGGTATTTTACCACCACAGAAACATCTTCCTTAAAGGTCTGTACTCGCGACAGGGATAGAGCGGCATGTTTGAGCCCGACATGGCATGTGCGCGAGGTGGCGAATAGCGACAGCCCGGTGCGAAGGGGCTGCGCAATACTTGTTACTGGTATTTAATGTTCATTTGCCTGCCTGTTCTAGTTTTATCCACCTGTCGATCTTCTCTTCCAACAACACCAGCGGCAGGCTGCCAGAGTTTAACACCTGGGTGTGAAACTTTTTCACGTCAAACTTGTCGCCCAATGCAGCCTCGGCTCGGGTGCGCAGCTCGCGTATTTTTATCTGGCCCATCTTATAACATAGTGCCGCACCGGGTGTGGCCATGTAGCGTTCTACTTCCACAATGATTTTATCTTCCGATTCGGCCTCGTTATCCAGTGAATATTGAATGGCCTGTTCGCGCGTCCAGCCCATGGTGTGTATGCCGGTTTCGAGCACCAGGCGAATGGCGCGGTGCATCTCCATGCTCAGCATACCAAAGTATTGATAAGGATCTTCGAACAAGCCCAGCTCTTTACCAAGCGATTCGGCATACAACGCCCAGCCCTCCACAAACACACTCATGCTTTCGGGATGCAGAAACTCGGGCAGCTCATTGTTCTCCTGCTGCAGCGATAGCTGGTAGTAATGACCGGGAATAGCCTCGTGCAAAAACAGTGCTTCGTCTGCATACTTGTTATATGTTTTCACATCGGGTATAGGCACATAAAAAACACCGGAACGCGAGCCATCAATACTGCCGGGCAAAAACTCTGCGCTGGCCGATGCTTCGCGAAACGCTTCCGTGCGCTGCACTGCAAAACCTCCCTTCGGTTTGATTTCAAAAATATTCGTCACACTCTTCTCTACTTTTTCTCGGATGGCATTGAAACTGGCGATCACCTCTTCCGGTTTGATGAACGGCATCTGCTGTTTGCTTGTGCGCACATAGTTGAAGAATGCGTTCAGGTCGCCTTTAAAATTCAATTCTGCTTTTACCTTTTCCATTTCCATGCGTATGCGGGCCACTTCACTTTTTCCGAGCTCATGAATTTGCTCAGCCGTCATGTTGGTGGTGGTGTGGTAGCGTATGAGGTAGTCGAAGGCCTCGCGGCCGTGGGGCAAGGCGCTGATGCCCGCAGTTTCGCGGCCTGCCGGCAGATAGGTGGTGGCCAGGTAATCCTGCAACATCTTATACTTGGGGATGATCTTATCGCTCACCATGTTGGCGTAGGCTTTTGTTAACCGTTGTTTTTCTGACGCAGGAAAATCGGCCGGCATGAGTGTAATGGGTGCATAAAACAAATGTTGTTGCAGCGGTGTATTGACAAACGCATCCAGCTGGGGAATCATTTTTTTGATCAGCACATTGGGCATCACGATTTTTTTGGCAATGCCTTGATTCATCTTCACGATGCACGTATCCAGAAAAGGAAGATAGGCATCCACGCGCCTGAGCCAGGCATCATAATCTTCTACGGTTTTAAAAGGTTGCATACCCGTGCCGCTGGCGAGCGTGGCGAAATATAAATGCAGTGATTGAATCTGCATGAGCGGAAACATTTCGAACGTAGGCATGTCGTACATGGGCGATGCCATGGTGGCGATGCCGTTGCTGAGACCTTCGCGTTTGATGTTGCAATCCCACTTCATCACACGCAGGCTCATCCATTGTGAGACGGTGAGCTGTGAGGAATCATACTGATCGATCTCATTCAGAAATCGGGTATAGGATTCTTTCAAGTAGTTGATGTACGGTGCCGAAACATAATTGGCCACCCGGTCATTGTATGCATTGAACCCTGCCTTGGTGGCCTCCAGTGGATTGATTCTTTTTTTAAACTCCGTGTATGCACGAAATAAGCTGTCGATGGGTTTGATCGCAGTCTGTTCAGGAGTCGAGTTTTTTTCGCCACAAGACGTAAGCAAAAAACAGCAAGCGGTGAAGAAGTAAAACAGTGATTTCATGAATCAGATTGGTATTCGCGAAATGTAGAAAGAACGAGGGATTCAGAGTTGACCATCCATCAAAGAAGACATGCATTTGAAGGAGTGATGCATAAAGAAGGCACAAGTCTCCATCCCTTCACTACCGGCCAAAACACGAGACCTGTGCCTTTCCCTACCCCTACTTGAAAACCTATGCCTACAGGACGGACAAAAAAATAAAAGGGTTGGCTTGATGATTAAACTGATTGGTGATGATCATGTGCGTGAGGCTTGCAGGTCAGGCTACCTGAAAGAACTTGGGGCAACATGCCCTCCCATTAAAGACGCCTTAACCCTGCCTTATACCTGTCTTATACCTGCTTTTACCCAGCCTTAAGAACGAAGGATAAAAGCATTGTGTCCGGTTCTAAAATTACGATATGACTTACTTGACAGGAACGGTAAACCTACAGGGCAGGTTGCCTGCAAGAAGTCGGGTTGTGGGTGGTCGCTTTTATGGCATCAACTTATTCCAGAGCTATCAACCATGGACTATCGACTAATTAAAAGCTTTATGCCAGCCAGCGTAAATGAAGGCACAAGTCCCACCTATACAACCCACAAAACACGAGACCTGTGCCTTTCCCTACCTCTAGTTGAAAACCTTTGCCTGCAGGACGCACAAAAAAATAAAAGGGTTGCCTTGATGATTAAACTGATTGGTGATGATCATGTGCGTGAGGCTTGCGGGTTAGGCTACCTGCAAGAACGTCAACAACTAGCGCCACCGGAATGATCAGATGAATTCAGGGACTACCGACTATGAACTATCGACTATCCGCCACGCATCGAAAGCCTACCGTGGCATTTCGTTCAAAGCCTTGCGATACGCGCAGCAGGAATTGGCGATAGTGTAATTCGCGGGGGCCGCCTTGTACGTACCACCAACTGGATGAGGGCTTGAAGTAGCTTCCGCCTTTCATCATGATGTAGCGGTAGCTGCCGTTTTCATATACATCGTTGGTCAGCTGCCATACACAACCGACCAGGTCATACAATCCATAGGGGTTTACACCTTTTTTATATTTGCCCACAGGATATAACTTTCCATCGCCCAGGTTTGCATTCTTTGCATCGATGCCTTCAATGTTTTTTACGGTTAGCGTTTCTGTTACGTAGGTTTCTTTGCGCGTTACGGGCTTCCGTTGTTTCCATGGCCATTCATTTTGTGATGGAGTTTGCGCTGCATATTGCCATTCCAGTTCGGTAGGCAATCGCTTGCCCGCCCAGGTGGCATACGCGTTGGCATCTTCGTGCGATACATACACCACCGGAAAGTTAACCTCTCCCTGCGGGATCTGTTTGTTGATCCAATGTTTTAAAAAGTTAGCCGTGTCTGCCGGTTGATAGCCACTCGCTGATAAGAAGCGCTTGTAGTCTGCATTGGTTACAGGAGAGCGGTCCATGGCAAATGCAGGCATGGATACCACTTCGTTGAGGTGATCTTTTGGATACGGAATAAATTCATCGCCCTGCGTGTAGTGTACTTTAAATTTGCCGGTGGGGATCATCACCATTCCGGCCGGCAATTTCGAAACCACAAGTGTCCTGGTGGATTCGGAAACCAATCGTGCCGTACCCGGCTTGAGAATTAATATCTGTTCATCAATCAACTCATCATGCTGAAACGCCTGTACCACAATCTTACCTTCATAGCGCCCCATGGTTTTTAATAATGAGAAGGAGAATTGATTTTTATCTGATGCGGGTATGATCACCGGTTGTTTTTCATACGAAGGATTTCCCTTCCATACCTTGATGATGGAACCCGGTTTATACTGACCGCTCAATACATCACTCACGATCTGCACATGTAAGGTGGGCATGAATCGAATGATGCCGGATACGTTGCCTTCGTTGTTCGTTCCCAAATCGCGCGCATCAAATCCATCGATGTTTACTATCGCATAAGTTTTGTCACCTTGTTTTTTCAATTGCACCTCTTCATGCTTCCATACATCAATCCACCGCGATGCCTCTGCATTTTCTATTTCGAACAAGGGACCATGAAAGCCTTCGGCCTTAAGGCTGAAGATCGTGTAGATGGTTTTATCCTTACTACTCCAGGAATTTACCCAAAGGCTATCGCGCACCGTTGCGATGAGTGGCGTGTAGTCGGCCGTGAAGAGTGATGTATTCTCGCGCAGGATGCGTGTGGTCTTACCCAGATATCGATACTGTTCTTCTTCCCACTCCGGGTGGCCCGGAGCAAATTGATTGATCTCGGTGCCATAGCCATTAAAAAATGCTACGGCATATTCACGTTGAATCGGTTCTTTAAAAACTTCCGCCACCCGAAAGATGGCGAAGTCGGGGCGAATGAATTTATTTAAGTTGAGCATAGGAGGATAATACAATGCATTATGCACCCTGCCGCTGATGATCCCCTGCATGTCCTTAGGCACAGCCATTCCTTCACTATACATCACCACACCTGCTCTTACTTTATCGGCTGCGTCCTGTAACTCCCTGCTCGATTCTCCTTTCGTGTCGAGCACTACGCCATCGGCCGATGTTTCTTTGATGAGATAGGCTAAGCCTTGCAGGTGACCTTCGCTCCGTGTGCTTTCATCCCACGGGTTGTAGGCAATAAAAAATTTAGCTCCATGCGCATGGGCTGAATCGGCTATGGCACGAATTTTTTTCAGTCCGCCCGGAAGATCGCGATACAAATCAAACTGATTGCGCTGATCAACACCCAATGTAGGCCAGGTGGGCCAGATGCACACGACATCATCGCCACCAAAAAGATTTTTGCCGCGCTTGATAAAATCAGTGAGTTGAAAACCTCCACGCTGATCATCATAAAATTGGTTGTCCCACCCCATCATCAAGTGCATGACATACGCTTTGTTGATCCACGCCAAGTCGTTGCGCTTAAACAGCGAGTTGTCGAACGAGTCAACATCATAGAGGTATCTTTTTTGAAAAACTTCACGCACACCGGCTTGCCAATCGCCCGAATAATAATCGGCATAGAAATGATAAGACACCGAGCCGCCCGGAGCGATGATGGTTACAAAACGTTTGCGGGTCGCTTTCACCAGCGAAGTCAAATCGCGTCTTACCAATCCAAAAAGTTTTTGATTGTTGTTGAGGAGTAAGCCCGCATAACCCAGCTCCCATGCATTGTCGGGCACGATCACGTTTACCGGATTCCTGCCGGGCAAAAACAAATGTGTTCGCGAAAGACTATGGTTGCCCCGGCCGGTGATATAAGCTTCGTTACCCTCCCGACCAAAAGGAACCACGTTGGATAGTGAGACGGTATCCCTGGAAGGGTTTGTGAGCAAGAGTACACCTTTAATTCCTTTTTGCGAGAGCGGCCCGGCCGTGAAGGTTACCTGAAGCGGAGAATCATCGCCTGATAGAAATGTTTTCCCGTTCACTTCGTAAGAAATCAATGGACGGTTTAGTTTCATTAACTCACCACGTTCGCCCACCATTGCTGTTACTTTCTGTCTATCCACAGTGATCGATTGGACATGCTGCGCCAACCCCTGCTGTTGGCTGAGTATGAACAGGATGATGCAAGCACACCACCTCACTACTTGTTTCACTTGTTTATGAATACGCGCCATGCTGAATTTTTTAGGATTGGTTGTTTCCAATTTACTCCTGCGTATTTAAAATAAAAAGCTATTTTTAGAGTTCGATCTGATGATGAAACGCCTCCTTTTAGCCCTGGTAGCTACATTATTGTTGTTTTCCTGCGCCTCCTCTGGTGAGCGAGTAGTAAAACCACGCACCCATAAAATGTGGGCCAAAGGCAATCGCTATATTATTGATATTCCTATCGGGGCCCGCCACATACGGATGTTTGAGCGGAAGAGAACGAGGATGGTGAGGATGAAATAGAAGCTAAAAGCAGAAAGTATAATAAGGTTAGTTTTCCAGTGGCTTTAAGCTTTACACGTGTTGTTTTCAGCTCTATTGCAGTCCCTTCATCGTCATTTCAATATTTCGTTTGAAGAAAAATTTAAGTTGATCCAGTTGAAGTAAGTGTGCGGTAAGGATTGAACCGTAGAACAGGGATGTGAATAAGTTGGTGAGGTCGCGCGTGGAAGACGTCTTGGTGATCTCTTTCCGGAAGATCGCTTCGAGCGAAAACTTTTCGAACATCTGGTCCAGGGTAAGAATCTCTATCGACTGAATATCCTTGATATCCGGAAACAATAGTTTTTTCTCTTCTGGCTTCATCGGAAAAGGCTTGGGTGGTCTTCTTAAATCGGCCAGGTAGGCAAACAGGGATAATACAATACCTGGATAAGTCTCTGCTTCCTCGCTGAGTTTATCAAAAAGATACGAAACTCCGGCCTGGCCTTCTCGGGGCTTGTCGCGCAACTCAACGGCACGCTTAATACACCATACGCGAAAATAGTAGAGCAGAATATCTTCTTTGGCAGGAAAATATTTGAACAGTGTAACTTTTGATATTCTTACCTTTTCGCAGATCTCATCCACATATAAATCATCAAATGATTTCTTGCCAATAAGGCGCATGGTGTGATCCAAAACACTCAGCTTTAGACGAGCAGCTTTTTCTTTGCGTAGACTCATAGATTTGTCAATGGCAAAGTAATGTATTTGGCTTCATATAATCAACGCTTACCATGTTCGGTGCACGCTATCCTCTTTCGTTGGTAATAATTTGGAGGTTTATGTGCTACCTGAAGATTAGAAATCGTAACCCATGTTCATGGTTTATCCGACATCACCACACTTCGTAGAGTGATCGCAAAAAATCACTGATTTAATTTTTTAATATCCTGAACTCCACCCTACGATTAAGCTTACGTGCTTCTTCGGTGTTATTGGTGGCAATGGGTTGTGAGCCGCCAAATCCTTTTCCTTTGATACGCTTGCTGCTGATGCCCTTCGACACCAGGTAGGATTTAATTTTATCCACACGCTGCTGAGAAAGTGCCAGATTTTTCTTTGCATCACCCCGATTGTCCGTATGGCCCTCCAGTTCGATTTCCACCTTAGGATTTGTCTTTAAAAAATCGACTACCCCATTTAGCTCGCTATACGAGTCTTCAATCAGGGTTGTCGTGCCCAATTCAAACAGCACACTTTTTAAGTTGACTACCGCGCCAACTTCAATAGGTTGCAACCTGAAATTCATCTCCAGATTTTTCACATCGATAGCTTGAATGTCCAACCGCTCGGCAAGGTTTACAAAACCTTCTAATTCAATCTCAATAGAATATGCCTTCGAGGGCTTCAGGCCAATCGAAAACATACCATCCTTGCCTGCGATGGCCGTGTATACCGAATCGGATCTGAAAATTAGTTTAGCCGGAATGCCTTCACCGGTTTTCGAATTAGTCACACGTCCGGAAATTTTAGTCAAGTGCTCAGCAATCAACTCAGGTGCTACAGGAATGACCTCCACCACAGCAGGTCTATTTTCTTCTCGTGGCATGTTCAGGCTATCTTTTTCGATCACCATGCGCAGGTCGCCATAGCCATCGCTGTTGCGTGTAGTGGTGTATAGTGAATATCCCTGAGCAGGAAAGCTTCTGTAGTAAAGCTCTCTTCCATCAGAATTGATTTGTGCCCCGAGGTTCACAGGCTCCGACCAGGATGTCCAGGTATCATCGAGGCGATTGGAAACATAGATATCAAAACTACCGAGTCCGTCTTTTCTTCCGTTAGATGCGAAGAACAGTTGGGTTCCATCTGCGCTCAGCGAAGGACTCATTTCCTGAAATTCGGTATTGATCACCTTACCTACATTAACCAGCTCGCTCCACACACCGCCACGATTAAACGAAACGTAAATGTCCTCGGCACCCATGGTGGTGTATGACTCCGCTGCGAAAAGAAATACAGACTGACTCTCTTGCCAGAATCCGTTCAATGTTTCAGACCGATTAATAAAATAGGGTATAGTAATATTTTGTGGAACCGACCATCCTGTGTTAGTTCTTTGCGCCACAGAGATACCCTGCGTAGAGGGTGAACTGCCATTGGCTTTATAGTGACTCAACAGGTAAAGTTGATTTCCATCTTTACTGATTGCCGCTACAGCATTGTATGCGTTGTTGTTTATGGTATTACCCCCATGAACAGGAGCCGACCAGATGTCGCCCTCTTTCACCGATATCCAGATATCGCCCAGATCTTTTTTTCCTCCCACATTTTGTGGATGCTTGGCGATGGTGATGAAAAGCATGTTTCCATCTGCCCTGATTACCGGAAGCTGTTCATCATAGGTAGAATTGATCGATGCGAACGGATCTACCGGCTGGGAATAAGAAAACGTGGTGACAACAACCAGGATGCAAAGCAGGTACTTCATGATACTTGATTCAGGGCGCAAGATTACAAATTAAAACCAGTTACTTACTCAACCATGGGTTATCCTGAATGGAGAATCGCCAGGGTAACCGTGCATCGTCACCTGCATAATCAATGCCAATGCGGGCGCATGCTATAATCTGGTTTTTAACTACCTTCACTCCCTCTTCAATCCAAAGTTGTGCACTACTCAGGTATTTACCATCAAAGGTTCTGTCAATGCCCAACGCTTTCGTCAGTTTGCCGGGACCAGACGTTATCCGTTTCATAGACGTTGTCTTCATCCGCGTCAACATCCAGACTTCTCCTTCAACAGGTTCGAGCGCCCGAACTAAAACAGCATCAGCAGCACCTTGCTTGTTGGTGACCACATTAAACATCTGGTGGATGCCATAGCACAGGTACACATAGCCTACGCCACCAGTTTCAAACATGGTTTTGTTTCGGTTTGTCATTTTATTACCAAAGGCATGGCATCCCCTTTCGCGAAAAGAATACGCCTCCGTCTCGACAATAATACCTCCTGATCTTTTTCCAGCCAGGTTAGTGACGAGCTTTTTTCCCAGTAATTGCCTCGCTATTTGTGTCACATCTTTGCGGGTATAGAAAGAAACGGGCAAAACGCTCATTAGTCTACTTGGTAAGTGGGTTTTTAAAAGAATAAAATGCTTCTATTTTTACAGCCTAAATTTAAAAAGACTAATCATGAAGAACGCATTTTTGATTGTATTACTGGCTGTGGGACTTGTGGCAAACGGCCAGATTCAAACGCCCCAGGCAAGTGCAACGGCCTCTACCTCTACCACGGTAGGCTTAACAGATGTTAAAATTGATTACGCTCGTCCCAGCGCCAAAGGCAGAGCTATTTTTGGCGATGCTGCCACGGTGGTTGTTCCTTATGGAAAAATCTGGAGAACAGGTGCCAACGGAGGTACTAAGATTACATTCAGCGATGATGTAAAAGTGGAAGGTGTTGCTGTAGCAAAAGGTGAATACCTGATCTTCTCATGGCCTGGTGCTGCCGAGTGGACGATTTCATTATATGAAGACATCGCTTTAGGTGGTAACACCGGAGGTTATGACAAAACCAAAGAAGCCGCCAACTTCAAAGTAAAATCAGAGAAATTGTCTGAGAAAGTAGAAACACTAACTTTTAACATTGGCGATATCAGTGCCGATAGCAAGTCTGCCAAAGTTCAGATTGCCTGGGAAAACACTTCCGTGAAATTCACCATTATCGCGGATTATGATGCTAAAGTGATGAAGTCGATCGAGGCAAGCACCAAAGTAAACCCAACTAACTACTACGCAGCAGCCGTGTATTATATGGACAATGGCAAAGATGTGAAGCAGGCACTGGAGTGGATGAATAAGGCCATGGAAGGAAATACAACTCCACAGTTCTGGCAATTGTACCAGAAGGCAAGAATTCAAAAAGCCAATGGTGACAAAGCGGGTGCATTAGTAACCTCTAAAGCATCATGGGAAGCTGCTAAGACCGCAGGCAACAGAGACTATCAATTGATGAACGAAGATCTTCAGAAGACATTGAAGTAATTCCTTCTCTGACTGTATCAGATGGGCAACGATTTTAGGTCGTTGCCTTTTTTATTTCTTTACCCTTATCAAACAGGTGGGCAATCCACGCCACCATCACCACCAGCACACAACCGATGATGTTGTAATACAGGAAAGCAATTTCATCATAATAGAAGAAGTAACAAGCCAGCACAGCCAACTCCCCGATGACCGCAGCAATAAATACTGAAGTGCCGCGAATAGGCTTCATATAAAAAGCAACCAGGAAAATACCGAGGATTGTTCCATAAAATAACGAACCTACAATATTTACAAATTGAATTAAGTTTTCTGCCATGTTAGCCAGCATCGCGAAAGCCATGGCAATCAATGCCCACATGATGGTGAAGAACCTGGAGGCTCTCAAATAATGAAGTGGCGAAGCTTCCGGGTTGAACGATCTCTTGTAAATATCTACGGTAGTTGTTGAAGCCAGCGCATTTAATTCGGATGCCATCGATGACATGGCCGCTGAAAACATCACCGCCAGCAGCAACCCAATAATACCATGAGGCAAATAGCTCAACACAAAATTGAGAAACATGTAATCACGATCTTGAATTTTTGCTCCGGGCACGGCTGACGAAATTGTCTTCTTCACTTCCGTGCGAATGCTATCCTCCTGCTTCTTCCATAGGTAATATTCTTTCTTCGATGCATCGATCGATGCTTCATTTTCCTGACGGATTCCTTGCAGTAAGTTATTGACCGATTCCTGCTTTTGCTGATACACCGAAGTGTAACTGGTTTCCAATTCATTTAACGCTCTGGCATATTCTGTTTGAGCCACTTTATTTTTCAAGGTCTGGTTATGGAAAACCGGAGGTTGATTGAACAAATAGAATACAAACACCAACACCCCGATAAACAGAATGATAAATTGCATGGGAATTTTCAGAAGACCATTGAAGATCAATCCCATTCTGCTTTCTGTTAATGATTTTCCACCCAGGTAGCGCGCCACCTGCGATTGATCGGTGCCGAAATACGAAAGAAACAGAAACGTTGATGCGATCAATCCCGACCAGATGTTAAAGCGATCGCTCATGCTAAAGTTAGTCGTGATGATATTCAGTTTACCAAGCTCTCCGGCTAATTGAACCGTTTCACCAAATGAAACATTTCCGGGCAGTAAACGATACGCCATCACACCAGCTAAGAACATCCCGCCCATAATGATGGCCATTTGTGTGCGCTGCGTTAAACTCACAGCACGCGTTCCTCCTGATACGGTATAGATGATGACAAACATTCCAATCATGGTGGTGGTGGCAATAATGTTCCATCCCAAAATAGAAGAGAGCACGATGGACGGTGCTAAGAGCGTGATGCCTGCTGAGAGCCCTCTGAGTAATAAGAAAAGCGCTGCGGCAAATGTTCTGGTCTTCAGGTCAAATCGAGTCTCTAAATATTCATAAGCCGTGTACACTTTTAATCGATAATAAATCGGCACCATGGTGACGGAGATGATCACCATCGCCAATGGTAGACCAAAATAAAATTGAAGGAAGCGCATGCCGTCTTCCATAGCCTGCCCCGGAGTGGATAAAAAAGTTACTGCGCTGGCTTGCGTAGCCATGATGGAAACACCAATCATCCACCACTTCATCGTGTTGTCACCCTTCAGGTAGCTCTCCATGTTTTTGGCACCACGGGTTTTCCATGTACCGTAGAGTACGATGGATAATAACGTTCCAAATAGAATAATCCAGTCGAGGAGATTCATGAAAACAGATGGGTTAACCATGTGTACACAAGTACCTGAACGAGCATCACACCCAACACAATCCAATACCAACTACTCCAGTTTTTAACTAATGGAGGCTTATGCTCGTCTATCATTTTGCTTTTGATTTTACTTTGGTGGTAAGCGGTTTCTTAGGCTTACCTAACGATACAATATTGGTAAACAGTTTATAAGCTCCTGATACACCTTCGGGAAGCTCTCTAAAAAAAGAAAGGCCGGTGTATACGTAATGACCTTCGCCATACTTCGCTACCAATAAGCTTCCATTGCGTGCAGGCTCGCCTTTGTCATTCATGGAAAGCACGGCATCAAATTGCTCGCCCCAGGTAGAAGGATAATAAAGTCCGCGCTCCTGAACCCAGCCTTCAAAGTCTTTGGAGCTGATCTTATTCGGAAAATTCAATACCGGATGTTCTGGTTTTAAAATACGCACCTCACTGTTTTCTTCCGTAACCCGATCACGCGAAAGCGTAAGCGGATATGGAGAAAATTTATCTTTATCAATTTCAAGATCGTTGTTGGTATTGTACTGCACGATCATGGTGCCGCCCTCCTTTACATAATTCAGTAAATCAGGCATGAAGAAGCGCAGGCGTTCGTTTGTGTTTAAGGCACGCACACCTAGCACAATCGCATCTACTTTCTTTAAGTTGACAACAGTCACCTCTTCGTTCTTCATTTCCCAAACTTCATAGCCCAGGTTGCGAAGACTACCGGGGATATCATCTCCTGCACCACGAATGTATCCAATCACAGCTCCTTCTTTCTTCAGATTCATGCGCACCAATTTTGCTTGTGCCGGAGGCAACAATGTTTGAATTGGAATATGATCGTATTGAATGGTGAGCAGCGAATTTGAAAACTTCTTTCCTTCCGATTCTACGATCGCATTCATCTTGCCATCCAACTCTTGCTGACCGGGGAAGACAGTAAATGTGAACGTCTTTTCCTCACCTTGTTGCTTCAATTCAAAATCAAAGAAAGCCGGTTCTGTTCTCCAGCCTGATGGAAGATCCAATTTCAGGTTTCCCTTTCTCGCTGCCGCGGAAGCGGATTTGATCAACACATTAATTGTTTTTGGTGATTGATCGGCAAACACATAAACGGGCTGTGGAAAATTAATGAACAACGGAGGTACCACTTCGAAGGGACGCATCAATTCTCCCTTTACAGGATCCGTCCATTTATAAATTAAAGGAATTTGGAATGAAATCGCTTCTCCCTGCACCGAAAACTTCATCGTGATTGAAATCGCTGGATCATTTTCAGGTTTACCAATCAGATTTTTGTCGTTCACAGTAAACAAACCCTGGCTATGTTTTTCTTTTAACCAATAAGGCGATGAGTATTCTTTATTGCTGATTATATTTTTTGTTGACTTAAATGTGAGCAGTGCGTTATTCTTCAGGGGCAAGGAAAAAGCAGAATCAAGAGTTAATGATTCGCTTTGTATTTTATCTAATTCGATGGATGCTCCAGAACGATTAATGACTTCCAGCTTGATCGATACTTTCTGGCCTGGTGAAGCCCAGTAATGACTGGCCGTTGCTTCGGCAAACAAGCCTGCACAGTCGCGTATCAATTGTTCGGTCTCCTTTAGTTTGCGCGAGCGCCACACTGAATTTTCCAGCGCGGCAATTTCGTTGCGGATTTGTAAGAGCAACGGTATGGAGGCTGAAGGATTTTCATCGCTGAATTCGGCCACCGCTTTATCGACTAAAGCTTTTACTTTATCACCATCTTTAATTTTGCTCCACGAGGTGTTCACTTTCGCGAACACATCTTTCTCGGCTTTCTCTCCTTTTACAAATTCAAAAAACTCAAGTGCTTCACCACGGAGGCCCGCTGAGCCAAAGCCCTGACTTTTATGTTGCGTGCGACTTTCCGCTGCGATCTCGGAATAGGATTTTCCAAGTAAGGTATTGTAAGTACCAACATTCATAGCCAAAATGCCGGGTGTATTTTCATTGATGGTTTGATTCCACCAGCGGCCCGTATTGGTATACAGGGCACTCACTTGCCATGTTCCAAATTTGGCAACCTGATCAGGATATACATTTGGGTTGTTCGTTAAGTCAAATGCTTCCTGGGCTAAGATGGCGGATGCAGTATGGTGACCATGCCCAGCCCGCTCATCCGGTGGAAAGCGGGTAAGAATAACATCTGGTTTAAACTCGCGGATCACGCGCGCAACATCCGACAGAATTTCTTCTTTATTCCATATCGCAAAGGTCTCCTGAGCATTTTTAGAAAAGCCAAAATCATTCGCTCTGGTAAAAAATTGTTCGCCATCGTCAATTCTTCTGGCTGCTAATAATTCTTGTGTGCGGATCAGACCAAGTAGATCTCTGATCTCAGGGCCAATCAGATTCTGACCACCGTCACCACGGGTCATTGAAAGATAGGCAGTAGCTGCCATTCGATCGCTGGCCAGGTATGCAATGGCCCTGGTGTTTTCATCATCCGGATGAGCCGCTACATAAAGTACTGAGCCAAGAAAATTTAGCTTTCGAATCTTTAGTTTTATTTCTGAAGAACCAGGCTGGTGTTGGGTGTTTCCGGTGATGGCACTGAATAAACAAAGTATAGCAAAAACGAATCGCATAAGGGGACGCAAGTTTGACGGTAAGTAACGAAAAAAAACAGTTATGGATAAGAAAGTATGAATGAGTGGTTTAACTGAATTGTTAAACGGAAGTTAAAATTTGCCTTTCTTCTCATCATTGATCATGAAGGTGCCATCCTCCGCGATATTGAAATGAATACGGCTCGTTGTCTTTTTGGCCTCGGAGTATAATAGAGCAGTGAATTCATGAGGCGCTACTCCATCTTTAACATCATCGGTATAACCCACATCGATAATGATAACGGCTCCTTCCGAGGCTTTGCGGCTATAAACCATTTTGCCATGAGAATTAACAATTTTTACTTTCACCTCATCAGCATTAAGTTTCAAAAATTTAAGCTGTAGTTTGAGATAGGGTAATAGGCCAGACTTTCTGGACTTTTCATCTGTGTTGAATTGATACTCCTTAGTGCGGTCCAAAGCTGGGCGTTCGCGAAACTTATAGTCAATCATTACCTCAAATTCATTGGAAGGCTTAAAGGGCACTACTTCCTGCCAAACAAAAGCTGCAAAAAGCAAAATAGACAAGGTGTTGGTCATGGCAGCAGAAGGTTATTTATTCAAGATATGAATACATCAAGTCATTCGCAAACAGATGAAAGTGACAGGAGACCGGTTAAATCGCAATGAACCACCTGATGTTGCCCCGCTAGTAATCCTATTATTCTTTAACTATGTTTAACCTTGTAGAGTAACACATGCCGTCCCTATGGAATCGTTGAATATCATCTTCATTATCGCTTTTGGTTTAGCCGGTTGTTCTATTGTTCACACTCTTTGTCACCGTTAAGCAAGGGACCATTGCTGTGGTGACCGTGTTCGGAAAATACCAACACATTTTGCGTCCTTGGCTTAATATTAAAATACCGTTGATTGAAATCATCCATTCCCGAGTTTCCATACAAAATCGTTCCGTGGAGTTGGAGTTTCAGGCTACCACGCAAGATCAGGCCAATGTAAACTTCAAGGCCATGCTGCTGTTCTCTGTGCTGGATCAACAAGAAGAAACTATCAAGAACATGGCCTTTAAGTTTCTGAATGAAGAGAGCTTTATGACCGCATTAGTGCGCACCATCGAAGGCTCGATCAGGAGTTTTGTGGCTATGAAGAAGCAAGCCGAAATACTATCGCTAAGAGCAGAAATTGTGCATGAGGTAAAACTTCAACTTGATCAAACGCTGGAAGGATGGGGCTATCACCTTATTGATCTTCAGCTCAACGATATTGCCTTTGACGAGACCATCATGAAGTCGATGGCCAAAGTAGTGGCCTCTCATAACCTGAGAGCGGCCGCAGAAAATGAAGGGCAAGCTTTGTTAATAACCAAAACAAAAGGCGCTGAGGCAGATGGAAATGCTATCAAAATTGCAACTGGAGCGGATTGCTGCTCAATTGCGTGGTCAAGGGGTTGCGCTGTTCCGCGAAGAGGTAGCCAAGTGAATGTCGCAAGCAGCTAAGGAAATGCAAAGCGCTGAACTCGATTCGTCATTAATCTTGTTTTCCATGTGGACAGAGACAATACGGCACTTCGCAGAACATGGAAAAGGCAATACCATTTTTCTTGACGGATCGTCAGACAATATGAAAAGAACCCTTCATGAATTGATGTCGATCAGCAAAGCTTCAACCTAGATTATGCATTAGAGTTTGTGGATAACTTCTTTCTCTATGAGAATCAATCAGTTAGTTTCTAATGCATAGCATTAGGATGGTTTGGAATAATACTTGCTCAAAGAGCCTGATTTTCATAGAGTTATATCGAATTCTATTTTT
>CANIVF010000085.1 GCA_947470895.1 Bacteroidota bacterium | reverse complement strand
AGCAGCGTTCAATCAACAAAGCAGTTGGATCTTCGGCATCGCGAAATAGCCCAGGAGCTCGGCACTTCGCGTGAGGTGATTACGCGTGTGCTTAGGGAACTCGAAAACGAGGGAAAAATCCGGCAACGAAAAAATGGGATTGAAATAATATGATTTTTTATATCTGTAAATCAAGCTGTTAGAACTAGATTCTATAATCGGGTGGCACTTGTCACCAGTTAAGGCCTGTCCGCAAACCTACCTTTGATTCATCAAATCAAGGAAATGAAAAGCAAGCTGGTCAAGTTCATCTTCGTATGCATCATCTGCCTGAGCATTGCTTATTTATTGGTTTGGACAATCGAAACCATCACTAACTAAAATTTTAAATCTTATGAAAAAGAATGTTGGAAATGCAGATAGAATTATCCGTGTGATACTCGCTGCTGTTTTTGCTGTACTTTATTTTACCGGAATTGTACCGGGCACGTTGGATTAGTACTCGTAGCCTTAAGTGGAATTTTTGTATTGACAAGCCTGATCAGCTTTTGCCCGATATATACGATAGTGGGACTAAATACCTGTCGAGGCAAAGAAAGCTTAATTGAAAAGTAAAGATGAATCTGAAAATACTGCTTCTAAAGAGTGGCATTTTTTTATCCGTTGAACCAGTTAGGGAAACTCCAAACCATCCAGCCGTATACACTAAACCTGATTATTCGTGTTATACATAATAACAGGAATGTCTTGAAAGAAAAATTTACTGAGCCGGCTAACATGCAAGTAGCTGAATATGGAACAGGAGTCACTGCACCCACAACAACCAACAGTCCTCCATACTTTTTTAATGAACCTTCAAGTGGTTTCAGGTATTTGTCATAAATACCTTTAAAAATGGGAGCTCTAGAAAAATAGTAGCCTATAAAATATCCAACTACTCCTGCTCCGTATGATATTAATGTAAGGATAGATAAGTTCAGTATGTATTCTGAAACAACTCCTTTGGTTTGCCATATCAACATGAAAAATTCCGGTGGAATAATTCCGAACACAATTTCAGAAACGGTGAAAATACTTAGGAGTAAAAGCATATTGTCTCCTACTTTATTAATCTGATTTTCATACACTTTAAGTTCGCCTTGAACCAGTATATAAGCAGTGATGATAACCGCAAACCAAGCTAATCCCTTTAGAAGATTTTTAAAAAAAAATGAAGCGTGCGTGTCTCCTTGACCTTCTTTCATTAGATTTTCAATTAATTATGGGCATCCTTTTGAATGGCTTTGTTTCATCAAAAAGCTTCCGATAGGTAGCATGCCTCTTCACTACAGGAGCATTAATTTGCTCAACCACACGAATCATTTTAGGATTAAAATCACCAATCCAATTCATTTCATAATACGTATACGATATACCACCACCCTGAGCAAACTTTCTAAAGTTCTCGATCAACGCACCATCTACACCTTTGCCTTGATGTTCCGGGGCAAGACCAAATAAGATTCCAAATGCCTTCTTGTTGGTCTTCATCAGCTTATGCCATACAAATTTCAATTTACCGATTATATCCAATTTCCCATTCACATATTTGAAAACCTGATTGACTTCTGGCAAAGAAAGAAAGAAGGCGATAGGTTCTTCTTTGTAGTAACCAAACCACAGTAACTTTTCATCCATGATAGGCTGCATCTGCTTTACCAGATGCTTAGCCTGTGAGGCCGTGAGTTCGGGAATTTCGCCACGCTTTGCCCAGGCTTTGTTGTAAACGGTTCGGATTTGCTCCGGCAATACTTTCCAATCGGCTTTCTTTACATAACCAAAACGGTAGTTAGGATCTTTTTCAACCAACAGAGATTTTTCCAGAAGGCGTCCATCAATAGGTCCTTGTATGGGGCGTCCAAAGGTGAGTTGATAAAAGTATACCTGAAATCCATACTCCAGAAAAAACTTTTGATAGTATGGAAAATTATAATTGCATTGATAGTTTGGCTCGCGATCAAATCCTTCCAGCAAAAGCCCCCACCAGCGGTCGCGATTACCAAAGTTGATAGGGCCGTCCATAGCTTCCATACCTTTGTCGCAAAGCCATTTTTTACATTGATCAAATAGCATGAAGGCCACCTCCCTATTTTCTATGCATTCGAAAAAACCCAATCCTCCTGTAGGTTGCTCATTACCCTTGCTCACTGTTTTCTGATTTACGAATGCCGCGATCCGGCCAATCGTTTCACCATGATCATTGTTCAGTATCCACCGAATAGATTCACCATGTTGAAAAGCTTTATTCTTTACTTCATCAAAGACTCCCTCGATATCATCATCCAGTGGGCGTATCCAATGGGGAGTATTTTTATATAGCCGAACCGGCAGAAGAAGAAACTCTTTCTTCTCCGATGCACTTATCACTTCCTTTATCTGCATGGGATTAAAACTAATTCTATAAAGTGAAATTTCTTTGGTTTGGCAATACAATTTCAAAAATTGTATACGATCCGGATTCGCTTCCTACCGATACCCTTCCACCCAATTTTTCCACTGCATTTTTAACTATATAGAGGCCAAGACCAGAACCACCGGATTGCTCACTCGCCCGGTAAAACATGTCGAATATCTTACTCATATTCTGCTTAGAGATGCCAATACCATTATCTCTGAAGGAGATGATGGCTGCGTCTTGTTCAATGCTGATCGTGATCATGATCTCGTGTATCGGATTATTGATTCTCCGATATTTAATTGCGTTTGAAATTAGATTCCTGAAGATCTCCTCAACCCTCCATGGATCACTATAAAAATCGCCCTCCGATATTTGTATCTGTTTTTGAACCTGATCGGCTCCCTCCATATAATTTAAATTACGAAAGGCGGTGTCAATAATTTTCTGATAATTTATGAGCCCTGTCTTAATTTCTAGTTTAAGATTTTTTGAATGACTCAGCACATCACTGATAAAGTGATCCAGTTGATTTACCTTCTCACCTATAATTTTAAGATATGCTTTCGGGTCATCATTATTGTGTGGATGCTGAGCCAGGTCTACCAATCCCAGCACGGATGATAATGGGGCGCGCAAATCATGAGAAACTTTGTATACAAAATTATCGAGCTCTGTATTTCTCACCTTCAATTCCTCCTCAATCATTTTTTGATCTGTGATGTCCACGTATACGCCAAAGATTCCTATGGTCTCATCCTCAAAATGAACTGGCACCCCGTAGATAATTACACTGAGACATACATGATCTCTGCGCACACGAGTGGTTTCGAGCCGCACCACCTGGTCACTTGAAATGACAGTATTCAAATCATTGCCTTCCGCTTCTAATGCAGACGGAACAATAAAGTCATTTAAACTTCTTCCCTTCAGTTCATAAATAGTAAACCCAAACATCTGTTCAAACCCACGATTCACACGATCCACATTGCCATTCGAATCGAGTAGAACGATAGCCATTGGAGAACTGTTGAATAGCTCAGAAAAATTCAGTTCTGTTTTCTTCATTTTTCTTCCTCTTTTGTCTGTTCGGTAACGTCTCGCAAAATCAACTGCACAGCAGGTTGACCAAAGAAAATAAAAGGAAGAGCCGAGGTTTCTACAAAGATCTCTTTACCTCCCAGCGTTACAAATCTTTCTTTAACACCCGAGATGGGTTGCCCCATCATCACACTTTTCATTCGCTCTTTAACCGCTGGAAGCTCTTCCGGATGAACAAAGTCAAGTACTGATTTACCAATTAACTGATCAACACTACTGGCCTCTAACATCTTTGCGGCATATTCTTTGGCATAAACCAATTTGTCTTTTTGATGAATACCCATGCCCAGTGGCAATGAGTCAACAAGCGTGCGATAGCGCACATCTGATTCCTTTTGTTTTTGCTCTAATTCCTTTCTCTCACTGATATCACTCATTACTCCACTCCATCCTATTTTAACTCCCTCAAGCCGAACGGGTTGACCTGTTACTTCAATCCACTTAATATTTTTTTCTGAAGCAATAATTCTTCCCTCCCAGATAAATAATTTTTCTGTTGCAATAGAACTTTCAAACAGATCGCTGAACTGATCCCAATCTTCATGATGGATAAAACTTTGCATTGGATAGGTGCCATTTAATAATAGCTCTCGGTTCACACCCAAAATTGCCTCACACCCTGGGCTTAGGTAAGTAAAGTCTCTTGATCCATTTGGGAAAATGGTGTACTCAAAAATGACAACGGGAAGGTTGTCAATAATGTGTTGCATGCTTGGCAATAAAGGCATAGCCGATTGTCAACTTTTAAATGAAAAAGGACTTACAAGTTAATACTTTTTAGACTTCAGTTTGACCAAAGTAAGACTGATGTAAGTTTGCTGCTCAAATAAAAATTTAATGAGCTTTGATATATTTAATCGTGCTTAAATCCCAATCTATAACAAGGCCTTTACCAATTCCATCTGCTGCCTTTTTTCCATAAAGCAGCTCGACCAAATATAAAGCCGGATCATAGGACTTGGCTCCACCTGCAGAGGTGATCATGTTACGATCATGTACGAAACTCACATCTTTGTGCACTGATAGTTGAGGATATGCTGCTCTAAATTTTTCA
This sequence comes from Bacteroidota bacterium, assembly GCA_947470895.1. Taxonomy (GTDB): domain Bacteria; phylum Bacteroidota; class Bacteroidia; order Cytophagales; family Cyclobacteriaceae; genus ELB16-189. Next base: position 16,355 of record CANIVF010000085.1, on the reverse strand, counting down.
ATATCACCGGGGAAAGTTGTGCATTCATACATGTCCAGCAAGCCAGCTTTGGCCAAAACAAATGCTCCATCACAAAGTGATAATACGTAAGAAGCCTGTATGCCAGCACTTTTTACAAACTTGATAAGCTTTTCATTTTCCAAATCAGAGTCCATACTGTGCTGTGCGCTGGGCACTATTAAGATATCAATAGCAGGAAGGGAATCCGTTTCAAATGAGTAGTCGGGTATAATGTGTAATCCTTCAAACGATGTGATCGCTTCTTTTTTATTGGAAACCGTAAATACCTTAATTCCATTTTCGGAATGAAAAACAGTATGTTGCAAAACATCCATAGGAGCAATGAGTTCGGAGTTATAAACTCCGTCAACGATCAGGAAGGCAGCATTTAAATGTCGCGAAGGCAAAATAGGTGGCCCAACCTGGGGATTACTTTTATCCTGATCACAAGAAATGATCCACGAGAAAAGAAGACTTACAATAATATATTTCATATGTCTGTCGATTAATAATAACAATATTAGCTAAAAGATGTAGTGGATTGATATAGTGTTGAATTGATAAACCCATTTTTGAATTTCTTAGTAGCCGAAGGAGTAAGGCCTGCATGAATCATTTCACTTTGCCAATCGGGCAATCGAGTTGCTTCAATCCGAGCAACCACCCTAAAAAATCGATACATAAGCCATAACATCATTTTGTGCCAACTGTTTTCACATACAAAATCTGTTACCACCCACAAAGCAGTAAGAGTCATTGACTTTCTGATTTTATTGATCACCGCATTTATACTTTTCGCATCAAACATATCAAGATAAAAATTGGTAATCACGCCATCGTATAATCGATTCGGAATATCGTTTTCCGTTCCCTGAATAAAATTAATCTGCCCGTTGTTTTCGGAATTGCTCTTGGCTGACTGAAGCATTTTGGGGGATAGTTCAATGTAATCAATTCGAAGGTCAGGGCATGCTGCATATAGAGGTTTCAAAATCCATCCGGAACCACCCCCTAAAATTAAAATATGATTGCCTGCTGTAAAGGATTTAAGAAAATGAAGTTGTGCATTCACAATATCTCTTCCGATGACAAACCGGGCGAGAAAATCGTAATGTGGTGTCAGAAAATCAAAACCGCTTGAGACCCGATTTTTCATGATGGTATATAAATGATTGGAAACAAAAACACCGCATCGCCCACTAATCGATAATACTCACTTGGCGTAAAGTATTTCTTACACTTAAAGATCATCAAGAGAATCATTATCATCGCGATAAATACCAGCCCTATAAAATGATACGCAGTGATAAAAAATAAATAGAGAGAAATCGAAAAGGAAACGACAACTAATCCAATAATCATAAATCGGATTGACGTTTCGTCAACCAGTGTAGCAATTGAGTCTTGTTTCTCCTTTAAATCATTTTCTTTTTCATACCACGAAAAAATAATCAAGTTGGTGAATGCAATTAAAAAAAATACCAGTATGGGCAAGTATTGAATCAGTATCATTTGATCCTCTGGCCATGCTGGCAATAATAGCCCTGCGGTATATAGTATTGCTACCAAAAGCTCTTTAGAAATATGAAGCTTCCTTCGAAGGACAATATAAACGACAACCACGCCTAAGAGAAACATTCCATGCCTAATCACTTCTGTTGGTATAAAAGAAATTAGAGATACATCAGCGAACGTAGCCATCAAGACACCATACTTCAACTTTTTTTGATTCCGCTGATGAAAGCGATGGCGACCTGAAGCAGCATCGCCTTCTACATCCTGAACATCCAACAAACGGTCTGCCGTATAGATTATCCAAACTGTAAGTCCCAATGAAATTAATGAAGGGTACGAAACAGGCACTTCATAGATTTTTGAAAAGAAGATGGAACCAATCACCGCCCCTGAAGCCACATCTAAACTCAGAAGATTAGATAGACGATAAAATTTAATTACTTCGTTCATGAATACGTAAAAGTAACTACGCGAGCGATCACGTCATAAAAAACAAAAGCTCCACCGAACGGTGAAGCTTTATGGATTAACTCGTTATTTAAACTACTAAGCTGATTTCAGTGCTTCGGCACCAGCAACAATCTCGAGAATTTCTTTCGTGATAGCCGCCTGACGGGTGCGGTTATAAGTCAACTTCAAGTCTTTTAATAGATCACCGGCATTCTCCGTTGCCTTATCCATAGCGGTCATACGAGCGCCATTTTCAGCAGCGTTTGAATCCAGCACAGCCTTATACAATTGGATCTTCAATGACTTGGGAACAAGCCCAATGATAATCTCAGATTGATTGGGTTGATAAATATAATCGGTATCCGGTGTAGTCGCTGTCTTCTTCACAGGTGACACTGGAAGAAATTGTTCGGTTCTTAGAATTTGAGTAGCTACGTTTTTGAATTCATTATAAATGATTTCAATCTTATTATAGTTACCATTCCTGAAAGAATTCATCATGAACTCACCTACTTCAGCAACCGTGTCATAGGAAAGACCATGGAATACGTTCCAGTAATCCGCAACAATAGAATAATTTCTTTTGCTAAAAAATTCAAAAGCCTTCTTTCCTAAAGGAAGAAATGTAACGTTTCCTTTTGCGAACTGGGTTGGGTACTTCTCAGAAGCCATGCGAATAGCTGCCTTAATAATCGTGCTATTGAATGCTCCACACAATCCACGATCAGAACTAACCACCACCACAAGAATTTTATTCTCCTCGCGTTGTTGAGTATACCATGCCTGTGCATCCTGCTCGGCAGCAGAAAGATTTTGAAAAAGATGAGATAGCTTTTGAGCATATGGTCTCATCTGCATAATACGATCCTGCGACTTTCTCAATTTAGCAGCCGCCACCATTTTCATGGCTTTGGTAATCTGCTGAGTTGAGATTACGGAGGATATTCTACTCTTAACTTCCTTTAAACTCGCCATATCTTTAATTAGATAATTTGAAGGTGGTTGAAGTCATCTTCAAATTAATTCATATTCAAATCAATACTTAGAAGCCAACTCAGTTGCTACTTTCTTCACCACAGCTACATCTTCATCTTCAAATTTTCCTGTGCGGAAGTTGTCAAGGATCTGCTTGTTCTGAGCTTTCAATAAATCGATAAACTCTTTTTCGAAAGCTTTTACCTTCTCAACTGGCACACGGTCAATGTATCCTTTGGTAGAAGCTAAAATCATAGCTACTTGCTCTTCAACGGGTACTGGTTGATACTGTGGTTGCTTCAACACTTCGGTGTTTCTGCGACCACGCTCGATCGTAAGTTTAGTTGCAGCATCCAAATCAGAACCGAATTTAGAGAAGGCTTCCAATTCACGAAACTGAGCCTGATCCAATTTCAATGTTCCGGCCACTTTCTTCATCGACTTGATCTGTGCCGAACCACCCACACGTGATACCGAGATACCTACGTTAATGGCAGGACGAACACCCGCGTTGAATAAGTTTGTCTCCAGGAATATCTGACCATCGGTAATTGAAATTACGTTGGTTGGAATATAAGCTGAAACGTCATTCGCCTGAGTTTCGATAATAGGAAGAGCGGTTAATGAACCTCCACCTTTTACTAAATGCTTGATGCTTGCAGGCAGGTCATTCATGTTTTTAGCGATCTCATCGTTGTTGATGATTTTCGCAGCACGCTCCAGTAGGCGTGAGTGTAAATAGAACACATCACCAGGATATGCTTCGCGGCCAGGAGGTCTTCTCAAAAGCAAAGACACCTCGCGGTAAGCAACTGCCTGCTTCGACAAGTCATCATAAATAACCAATGCTGGTCTTCCTGTATCTCTGATGAACTCACCAATCGCTGCGCCAGTAAATGGTGCAAAAAATTGCATCGGTGCAGGATCAGAAGCAGAAGCAGAAACGATAACGGTATATTTCATGGCACCTGCCTTTTCAAGCGTAGATGCTACGGAAGCAACGGTAGATGCTTTCTGACCGATGGCTACATAAATACAGAAAACGGGTTTGCCATTTTCATAAAATTCTTTCTGGTTAATAATGGTGTCAATCGCAACAGCAGTCTTCCCTGTCTGGCGATCGCCAATGATCAATTCACGCTGACCTCGACCAATCGGGATCATCGCATCAATTGCCTTGATGCCGGTTTGTAGCGGTTCGTTTACCGGCTGACGATAAATAACACCCGGTGCTTTGCGCTCCAATGGCATCTCATAAAGATCGCCTTCTACCGGGCCTTTGCCATCGATAGGAAGAGCGAGTGTATTTACTACACGACCCAATAAGCCGTTGCCCACTTTTACCGAAGCAATCTGGCCAGTACGCTTTACAACTGCTCCTTCTTTAATTCCTGTAGCATCACCAAGCAATACAGCACCTACGTTGTCTTCTTCAAGGTTCAACACCAGTGCTCTTAAACCATTTTCAAATTCGATCAACTCACCAGCTTGTACTTTAGTAAGTCCGTAAATACGAGCCACGCCATCACCAATGGTAAGCACGGTTCCTACTTCCTGCAGTTCGGCTGCGGTACGTGATTGAGAAAGTTGTTCGCGAAGTATTGCGGATATTTCTTCGGGTCTGATTTCTGCCATATCTCTTTAATTCAAAATTTAAAAATTCAATATTTTAATTTCTCAAAACTGTTTGATGAAAGGGTTTTCACTAAACTTGTTCTTAAGGGTTTTCAATTTATTCTTGATGGATGCATCGATTTGACGATCACCTACATTGAGGATGAAACCACCAATCAAATCTTTGTCTACTTTTTCTTCCAATTCAACCTGAGTTTTATTGCTCAGCTTTTTCACCAAGGCCACTAACTCGCTTCTCAATTCATTATCCACCGGAATGGTTGATATCACTGAAGCTTTACCAATTCCTTTGTACACATTGTAGGCATTGTGAAACTCCGTAGCGATAGATGGTAAAAGAGATTCGCGATTTTTCTTAGTGAGGATATCAATGATCGACATGGTCAACGGATGAACCCTTCCTGAAAAAAGTTTATTTAATATTTCTTTCTTCTTCTCATGTCTGATAATCGGGCTCTTGAGCATCAGCACAAAATCACGATTACTATGACACACCTTATCGAAAAACTGCATATCGGTATTCACCGCTTCGAGCACACCTTGCTCCACGGCTAAACCGAGCAGTGATTTTACATATCTGGAAGCAACCCGAGCGTCTGCCATGAATTAATTCAACTTAAGATCTTTAATGAATGTATCGGCCAACTCCTTCTGGGCTTTGTCGTCCTTGAGGTTGTTCTTAATTAACTTATCTGCAATCTCTAATGAAAACATAGCTACCTGAGCCTTCACATCCCGAAGAGCTGCATTTTTCTCTGTTTGAATAATGGCTTTGGCATCTTCAATGATCTTGTCGGCATTCTTCTTGGCATCGTTCTGAGCCTGATCATGCAAGCGATTAGCTGCTTCGCGGGCATCACGCAAAATCTTATCACGCTCTTCGCGTGCTTCGCGTAGTAATTTTTCGTTGTCAGACTTTAAAGCAGCCATTTCAACTTTTGCTTTTTCGGCTGAGTCAAGAGCTTGCTGAATAGATTCTTCGCGCTCTTTTAAAGAACTAAGAATTGGGTTCCATGCCAGTTTTCCTAAGAGGATAACCAACAAAACAAACACAAACAGTTGCCAGATAATAAGGCCGGGGCCAGGGGTTAGCAAATCCATACTTTTCTACTTTAACTTTTTTCTGTGTTCACTGTAAATAAAAAGAACCGCCTAGCCCAGTGCTATGGCGGGTTCTTTTCTTAAGCTGTTTTGAATGAAATCAACAAGCAAATAACGAGTGCGAAGAGCGCAGCAACCTCAATAAGAGCCGCGATCACAAGCATTGCGTTTTGGATTTTGCCAGAAGCTTCAGGCTGACGAGCCATACCTTCCATAGCAGAACCTCCGATGCGACCGATACCAATTCCAGCGCCAATTGCAGCCAGACCAGCACCGATACCAGCGCCCATAATTGCATAGCTAATGTCCAATAAAAGTGCGAACAACATAGTTTTATTTATTTAAGTTAAACAACACCATACTGAAACCTCAGCATGGATTTCTTTAAATATTTTTAATGATCGTGTCCGTGGTCCTGCACAGCCATGCCAATGTACATCGATGAGAACATCGTGAACACATAAGCCTGAATACCGGCAACCAATAACTCGATCAGGTTAATAAACAGTACGATTAATGAGGAGGCAAATCCAACATAAATGCTTCCGAAAATAAACGTCAAGCAGATTAAGCTTAATAATACAATATGCCCTGCGGTGATTGCCACGAACAAACGTATCATTAAGGAGAATGGCTTGGTAAATATTCCGATAATTTCCACAGGCAGAATGACAATGCGTAAAGGAAGCGGCACACCAGGTGTCCAAAGTATGTGTCCCCAATACCCCTTATTACCATTGAAATTAGTGATCAGGAAAGTGATCAGGGCCAAAGTCATCGTTACGGCAATATTTCCCGTAAGGTTACCAGCACCCGGCAACAGCCCTAACAAGTTACCGAACAGGATGAAGAAGAAAAGAGTAAGCATGTAAGGGAGGAATCTTTCGTAGTGATGCTCAATGTTTGGCTTTACAATTTCATCACGTACAAAAAGAATGATGGGCTCGAAGAAAGACTGAACGCCTTGGGGAGCATTGCCTTTGTTTTTGGTAAACCCTTTGGCTACAGATGTGAAAACGACCAGCAATAATGTAGCATTGATTAACAGCATGGCCACATTCTTGGTGATGGAAAGATCAAATACAGCTTTTCCTGAATCCGCCAGATAAATATGGCTGTGCTCAAGCTTGTAGCCATTATACTCAACCACATTGTGATGATCGTAGAAACGGCTGGAGGAGAATATCTCGAGACCTTTTTCTTCAGAATAAACAATAACAGGAAGTGGAATTACCAGCCAATCGGCAATATGCCACTGGTGATCGTCCAGTACGTGATGAAGAATAACCTCGCTCGCATTGAAGGGCTCAGGCTCATGACCTGCCTCATCAGCCCCCAAAATAGGGCTGAATATGCTTGAAAAACCAATGAAAAAGAGGATCAAAAAAGATGATTTCACAGCAAAAAAGGGCTTTTTCATTATAGTAAGGACAAAGGCTTTTATTTGGACTGCAAAAGTATCAATTATCCTTTCTGAAAAAAATGATTTCTGGGAAATTTGGGGGCATCACAGCAATTTTAGTTGCCTGACCTTTGGAGCAAAAAAAACACCTCCAAAAAGGTGAGAATGAGATAGCTAACAATAAACAGAGTTACGTTTCCGATGGCTGATGAGGGGGCATCCCAGACGATAAAGAAAATGAGGGTAAGACCACCAATCATTTTGAGTACAATAGAAAGAAGATAGAACTGGGTAAAAGCCTCAGGCTGTTTCGATCTGAGCTTATTCAGATTGTAATATAGGACTATGGTTATGAATGAAACAAAAAACAGAATCTCTTTCCAATAAGTCGGTAAAATCCACAGCCCTTGTTCTGAGCCTGTCCAGGTGAATAAAGCCAATGAAAGAGTGGTTATTAAAATAATGATGATAAAGCGTGGCAAATTCAGTCTTTATTTAAGGATCGGTAAAGTTGATACATCATGCCACCGAATATTGTGAATACAAATGTGAGGAGGAAGGCCGGGAATTTTAATTCCATATACCGATCTAGTTTCATGCCCAGCCACGCACCTAAGCCAATCGAGGCCAGCATCTGCAGGCCCAAGCCACTGAATTTAAGAAAGTTGTTAACTGGTTTCTTCTTTTCTTCTTCCATGAAAAAAGAAGCCACAAATTCAGAGAAAATGTGGCTTTTATATAGATCGTTTATGAGATTAATTCACACGAGCTTCTTCAGGGCGAAGGGCATGCATGCCGTTTTCACCTATTTTAATATCTTTCATAACGACTCCCATTTTGCAGCTACCATTGAATACAGCTCCCGGTTCAACCACCAGCTTACCCGTTAAAATATCACCATGAATTTTGGCAGTCGCCTTCAACACCAAAATTTCAGATATCTCTAATTTACCCTTTACCTCTCCTTCTATATCTGCATTCTGCGCGGTGATATTTCCTTCTATGTAGCTTGAATGGCCTAACGCAACCTTCGATTTGGATTTAATACTTCCTACCACTTTGCCCTCAATGCGGATGTTGCCATAGGTCTCAATGTTTCCTTCCAATGAGGTGCCTTTTCCGATCACATTACTCGAATTGCTAATCTCTTCTGCAACTCTCTTTTGTTCTTTAGATGTTAACATGTGTTGTGTTTTTAAAACGTAACAAAATCTTCAGGATTCAGTGAGTTTCCGTTGTACCACATTTCAAAATGCAAATGAGGGCCATCAGTCATCTCTCCACTATTGCCAACAATAGAGATAATTTCTCCTGCGTTAACAAAATTACCAACTTTTTTTAATAAACCGGCATTGTGCTTATATACCGAAACCAGGTTACCCCGATGCTGTACCGCTATTACGTTGCCGGAATCTTGTGTCCATGAAGCCATAATCACCATGCCATCGGCCAAACATTTTACAGGTTCGTTACTTTTAGCCACGATGTCTATACCATAGTGTCCCTTCTTCACATCGTAGTGATCGGAGATAAAACCGGTGATGGGCGTGAAGAAAAATATTTCTTCCAATTCACGATACTTGCCGCTGGTCAAGGATACTACGGAGAATTCATTCTTCTCAAACTCCTTTCGGAAAGATGAATCGGATGGTGCCAGATTTAAATTCCCAACTACATTCAAGGGCTTATCATTTCCTTCCAGCGCTTCTGCGGGATCAGAAAATCCGCTGGAAGTATCTCCACTTAAGATGCGCTGAAAATTCTGAATAAACATATCTTTCTGATTCACTTCAACAGCAAGCGAATCTACCTTAAGAGCCAACTCATATAATTTTTTGTTAGCCTCCATTTGAGCATGCTTGGGATCAAACCACTTGGCTAATAAAGTTTTAGAAAGAAAGAGACTGCCAACAAAAAGAATCACGAATAGCGAGGCAGAAATAACCATCAATTTGGCATAGGTAAAGCCTATATTCGATTTCTCAGCAAGGTTCTCTTCATTACGAATGACCAACTGATATTTGGTTGTGAGGCGCTCCGATAAGGTCTTTTTTGGTTTCAAATGAATAAAATTTATACAAAATTAGATATTATGATTGATTATAATATTGAATATCTGTTTTTTACGTTTGTAACTGGATATTTGTACCCTGTGACTTTTCAATCTAACATCCTTGCTTTTGGCTTAGTCCTAATTATGGCAGGCGCGCTCATAACGAGTTGCTCTTCCAATCAAAATAATATTACCAGCAATATCTATCATAATACCAAGGCACACTTCAACGGTTATTTTTATGCCAAAGAAAAAACGCAGGAAGTGGAGAAGGTAATTTTGAAGAGCCTGGATGACGACCCTAATCAGATTCTAAGACTCTTCCCCAAACTAGATACCACCCTGGCCAAGAGTTATTCAAAAGATACCGAAGAAATCATCAAGATGGCCTCGCTATCCATTCAACGACATCCCAACAGTAAATGGGTTGATGATAACTATGTGTTGGTTGGTAAAGCCAGGTTATTTGATTGCGATTACCAAAATGCCATTCAAACATTCAAGTATGTAAACACCAAAGGCAATAACATGGATACCCGCCATGAGGCCCTGCTGCAACTGATAAGAGCATTTACCGAGCAAAACGACTTTGATCGGGCTGAAGAAACGTTTCGATTTCTTGAAAAAGAAAAACTTAACAAGACCAATCAAAAACAACTCTACCTGGAGAAAGCCTATTATTATCAGGTGCGCAACAATTATGATTACATGGTGCGCAATCTTACCAAGGCGGATTCACTCCTGATAAAGGGCGATCGAATTGGTAGAATCTATTTCATTATTGGTCAGGTGTATCAAAAACTTGGATTTGATTCGGAGGCTTATAACTATTATCGCAAATGCATAAGCACAAGCCCTGATTATGAAATTGATTTTTACGCTCGTCTTAACATGGCACAAGTAGCCCGCCTGGATGATAAGAAGGACATCAAACAATTGCGTGCTCAGTTCATGAAAATGCTGGACGACCTGAAGAATCAGGAGTTTAAAGATAAAATCTATTTTGAGCTGGGTGAGTTTGAAAGAAAGCAAAACAACCTCAACGCTGCCATCGACAATTATATATTATCAGCCCATGCCGGAACCAATAAACGAATTCAAGGAAATGCATTCCTGAGAGTTGGTCAACTTGAATTTGATTCCTTAAAGAAATACAGTTTGGCTAAACTTTATTATGACAGTGCCATTGCAACTTTACCTCATGACTTTGAGGATTACGAAGCGATAAAAAAACGACAAGAAGTATTAGGTGAATTTGCCAAATACACAGAGGCCATTACCTGGAATGATAGCTTACTTTACCTCGCATCTTTTGATTCGCTTACCGTGCGTACCAAACTCGACTCCCTTATCGAAAGCAGAAAAATACCTGAAGACACCTCCAAGAAAAAACGGAAGCGCGCCAACAGCAATTCATCAGGAAGCACCGGTCAGGGTAGTGCATTCTTTAATCAGGAATCAACAGCAACCTCCGATTGGTATTTCGGAAACCCTTCTGCCGTTGCTCTGGGGCAATCCGAGTTTCAACGAATTTGGGGAACAAGATCGCTGGAAGATAATTGGCGAAGATCCAATAAAACGAGTGTCATCAATGAATTGCAAACATCAACCACTCAGGCTGATGTTACTCAAAATAATCTACAATCCAATATTGAAACACCAACTGAAAAAGTAGATGAGGTTGGAAAATTATTAGCACAGTTGCCAACAACAGATAAGCAAAAACAGGATGCATTAGCAAAAATCGAAGAAGGATATTTTAAGCTGGGCGATCTATACTATTTTCAATTAAACGAAAAGGACAATGCATCACAGTCGTATCAAAGGCTCTTGGGCCGTTTTCCAGAATCTGAATATGAACCAGAAGTTTTGTATAAACTTTATCTGATCACCCGAGACAACGATAAGCCCCAAGCCGAACGGTACGCACAATTATTAAAAGAAGAGCATCCGAACTCGACCTTCACAAGGATTCTTATCAATCCGGATTACCTCAGAGAAACCAGTGTAGCTGCAGAAAAACAGAAGCTGATTTATAAAGAAGCATATTCCTTTTTTCAATCCAACAACTTACGATCGGCCAGCGAGAAAGTGAACGAGGCTCTAACTGTTGGCCAAACCAGCTTTACTCCGCAGTTGGAACTGCTCCATATTATGATCATCGGAAAAACAGAAGATGTAACTAAGTATCAGTTCGAGTTGGGCGAATACCTGAAGAAATATCCTGATGGAACGTTGAAGCCCTACGCAGAACAATTATTGGCTGCCTCAAAGACCTTGCTCGAAAAATTGGAGAAAGCAAAAGGCATTCAGTTTGGAACTTCGCTGGAAGGACCACATAATTTTATTATCGTCTATAACACAGCCGAGCGAATAACCAATCCAGTATCTACCACCTTAGAAAGGTTTAATGATACACAATGGAAAGAATCAAAACTCAACACAAGTAATCTTATTTTAAACGATGAGAAAACCATCACCATGGTTTCTGAATTTCCAAACCGGAAAGCAGCGCTCAGTTATTTTGACAAATTCCTCGCTCAGATTGCCAATTCAAAGCCTCTTTCCAATTATAAATTCTATAGCTTTGTAATTACTAAAGATAATTTTCAAATTTTTTACCGTACCAAAGCGCTGGATGAGTACCTCACCTTCTTTGATCGAAACTATCAAAAGCAAAATCAATAGCGTTCTCCGCATTGAGAAGTCTTGGATCGCCAAAGCAATAAAATATACCTGGATTGCTTTCCTCTGTTTCATGCTCGGGTTTCCTCTTTACATTTTCACAGTTAGCATTAACCTGTTTGGTGCTTATGGCAATATGCCAAGCCTGGTGGAAGTAGAGAATCCGGAAAATGATCTCTCCTCCGAAATCATTTCTTCGGATGGCGTTTCGTTGGGAAGATATTTTAGGTATAACCGTAGCCAGGTTCATTATGAAGACCTCTCTGAAGATCTCGTTAATACCCTGATCATATCCGAGGACCATCGATTCTATAATCATTCCGGTTTAGATTTTCCGGCTTACCTGCGTGTAATCTATGGATTGATCACGCTGAATCCGAAAGGAGGTGGCAGCACAATAACACAGCAGCTTGCAAAAAATCTTTACACGATGAACCCCGATCGCAGCCTGAATGGATGGCTAAGTAACCTGGGCAAGATACCAAGACGTGTTATTCAAAAAACCAAAGAATGGATCATCTCCATCAACCTGGAAAGGAATTTTACCAAAGAAGAAATCATAGCCATGTATTTAAACACGGCAACCTATAGCAGCAATACGTTTGGAATAAAAGTGGCTGCGGAAACTTATTTCAACAAACAACCGGATAGCTTAAACCTGCAAGAATCAGCAGTGCTCGTAGGCATGTTGCAAGCCTCCACTTATTTCGATCCGAAGCGCAATCCGGAAAACTCGTTGCAAAAGCGTAATGAGATTTTTTATAAAATTTACGACCACGGCTATAAAATTAAAACACGTACCCAATTTGATTCGCTAAAGTCCCTTCCAATTGAATTGAACTATAGCGTTCAAAATCAGAATGAAGGACTGGCCACGTATTTCAGAACCGTGCTGAGCAATTTTTTGCTACAGTATTGTAAGGAAAGAGGCATTGACTTGTATAACTCTGGTTTGAAAATCTATACGACCATCGACAGCCGATTACAAAAATATGCAGAGGAATCCATGAATGAGCATATGGGGACCTACCAGGAAAGGTTTTATTCTGAGTGGAAAAAAAGAAATCATAACCCGTGGGTAGACGATGATGGTCAGGAGATCAAAGACTTTATTAAAAAGAGAGTGAAGCAATCGGACGCTTACAAAATTTATACTGAGCGATACGGTGAAAATTCTGATTCCTTGAAAATCATGCTCAATCTGAAAAAGCCCATGACTATTTTCACCTGGGGTGGAGAGAAAGACACACTCTTCAGTAGCATGGACTCGGTAAATTATTATAAGCGGTTTTTACAAGCAGGCTTCCTTTCAATGGATCCGTATACGGGTCATATCAAAGCATGGGTAGGTGGAATCAATCACAAGTACTTTAAGTACGACCACGTTATGCAAGGAAAGCGACAGGCAGGATCTACCTTTAAACCTTTCGTGTACGGACTTGCTATGGAGAATGGCTATTCACCTTGTCATCCAATGAAAGATATTTCTCCTCAATTTGATATACCCGGGCAGCCAGCGTGGTATCCCCCCAACGCTGGAGGCGATCGCGGAAGTGGCAAAACATTTACAATCCGCCAGGCGATGGCACAGTCTTTAAACTCTATCACAGCACAAATGATGCAGGCATTGAAAGCAGAAAATGTAGTGGAGTTTGCACATCGGTGTGGAATTGAGAGCCAACTTGATGCCGTTCCTTCCCTTTGTTTGGGAACGAGTGATGTTTCATTGTTTGAAATGGTAGGCGCTTATTCCACGTTTGTCAACGGAGGAATTCGCACAGAACCATTATTTCTTACGCGCATCGAAGACAAGAATGGAAACGTAATTGAAAGCTTCACCCCTAAAACCCGCGAAGCTATCCATGAACAAACTGCGTATAAAATGATTTATATGTTGCGTGGCGGAACCGAGGAAGAAGGAGGAACATCCCTCGGCTTACCTCGCGAGCTTCGCATCGATAATGAAATTGGTGGCAAGACCGGAACCACTAACAATGCTTCGGATGGATGGTATATCGGAGTTACTCATGATCTTGTGTCTGGTGCCTGGGTAGGTGGCGATGAGCGTGCGATACATTTCCCATCGTGGACCTTCGGTCAAGGTGGTCAATCGGCACGCCCAATATGGGCAAAATACATGGTGAAACTTTATAATGACCCAGCCACCGGAATTACGAAAGGTCAGTTTAAGAGACCCGCTAGCGGACTTGATATGACCTTGGATTGCAGCAAGCACAATCTGCCCGACTCACTTCAAATGCATGACGAAGAAGCCTGGAAGTTTGACAACTAAGATTTGCCGCTAAGATATTTGATTTACAAATAGCTTTATCGATAGAGTACAATCGTAAGTCGTAAATTGCGGGTTGTAAATTCAACTGTGTTCCCTGATCAAGTAAAAGATACGATCTCATCCCTTCCCGATTCACCCGGCATCTATCGCTATTATAATCGCGTTGGTGAATTGATTTATGTGGGGAAAGCAAAAAGCCTGAAGAAAAGAGTTTCGAGTTATTTTAATAAGCAATCGCAATACAATCGTAAAACTGAAAAACTGGTTTCAGAAATTGCAAAGATTGAGTTCACGATGACCAACTCGGAATTCGATGCACTGCTACTTGAAAATAATTTCATCAAACAAAATCAGCCCAAGTATAACATCCTGCTGAAGGACGATAAAACTTTTCCATTCCTCTGCATTTTAAAGGAACGCTTTCCGCGGATTATTTATACCCGGAAATACATACCTAAACAAGGTGAATACTTTGGGCCCTACACCAGTGTGGTTTCGATGAAGGCTGTATTGGAATTGGTGCGTCAACTATATTCGATTCGCACTTGCTCACTGCTTCTATCAAAAGAAAACATCGAACAAAAGAAAGTCAAAGTATGTCTTGAATTTCATATCGGCAACTGCAAAGGTCCCTGTGAAGGAATGCAGGAAGACTTAAGCTATCTGGAAGAAATTGCGCAGGCTCGGAATATTCTAAAAGGAGACCTGAGCGTAGTGGAGGATGAATTCTCCAGAAGGATGATTGAAGCCTCATCAACGCTTGAATTTGAGAAAGCTGCGTTTTATAAACACAAACTTGAATTACTGGAAAAATTCCAGATCAAGTCACTGGTGGTCAATCGTAAACTTACCAACATTGATGTGATGACGATCACCAGTTCCGAAACCAATGCTTTTATTAATTATCTGCAAATCAAGGAAGGTTCCATCATCTTTTCAAAAAATGTGGAGGTCAAAAAGAAACTCGATGAGGAAGACGAAGATATTTTGAGTCTTGTGGTTCAGGAGTTGCGCAGCACCTATCCAAGTAATAACCCGGAAGTTTACACTAACGTTCCGCTCATAGTCAAATCTGATGAGTTTGAAAATGTGATTCCTCAAATTGGAGATAAAAAGAAACTCGTTGACTTATCACTTAAGAATGCACTCTATCTGAAAAAAGAAAAAGAGATTGATAAGGAAGAACAAAAATCGAAGAAGAACAAAGTATTGCACATCATGCAGGATAATCTTCGGTTGATGAATTATCCGAAAATCATAGAGTGTTTCGATAACTCAAACTTTCAAGGGACCAACCCGGTTGCCTCGATGGTGCGCTTTGTGGATGGCAAGGCCGACAAGAAAGGATATCGACACTTTAATATTAAAACCGTTACTGGGCCAGATGATTTTGCCTCGATGAAAGAAATCGTAGGCAGGCGATACAAACGAATCATGGAAGAAGAAAGTGAGTTTCCCAATTTAATTATTGTAGATGGTGGTAAAGGTCAATTAAGTAGTGCCTGCGAAGCGCTGCAGGAGCTTGGTCTTTACGGAAAGATTCCCATCATTGGAATCGCGAAAAGACTGGAAGAAATTTATTATCCGGACGATTCCGTGCCTTTGTTGATCAGCAAGAAATCCCCCGCCTTATTACTTATTCAACGCATACGTGATGAAGCCCACCGCTTCGCCATCACCTTCCATCGGCAAAAAAGAAGTCAGTCTACATTCGTTACGGAAATTGAAAACATTGCAGGCATCGGAAAAAAAACGGCCGATAAACTGCTCGCTCATTTCAAGTCGGTGAAAAAAATAAAAGAAGCTGACCTGGATGAGTTAAGAAAAATTGCCGGGGAGAAAATTGCCAGAAAAATCAAAGAATTACCACAGGGTTAATTCACGCATAAATCCTGATTCTGACACCAGATTTTACGCTCATTCGTTTTATTGGCCATAAGATCATTAAAATTTGCTGGTGTATATTTTTGTCCTGAACAATCACGAAGGTCACAAACAGCGCAGGATGAAATCATTTCATAAATATTAAACCCAGATTATTCATTAGGACGGAAGAGTTATTCATAAATGCTTGATTGAGTTATCTTTACTAAAAGGATCACACACATCCGGACTTTTGGCAGATCTACTGGAATAACCTATAATTCTTGAAAGGCTGCTGTCTTTGTGTTTGACAGTGGGGAATAAAAGTGGCTCATGCGTTTTGGAATAGGGATGGACTTTTTTCAAAACACAAAGCACTTTGT
>CANIVF010000084.1 GCA_947470895.1 Bacteroidota bacterium | reverse complement strand
GGGTGGCACTAAATCAATTACCTGCCGGATTACTGGTTTATTATTATTTTTGCTTCTGCGGAAGAGGCTCATTCTTTTAAGATTTAGACACCTCAAAGGTTTAAACTTTTTCCGCTACTTTTATAAAGTGAACTTTCGGATAGTTATGTGGTGATTTATATAATTCAGGCTTTTGGGGATGTTTTACTAGACAAAAAAATGTTTCCTTTGAGGATTACTTATGTCCTTATGAAAATCCCCGCCAAAAGAAAGTTTGCAATAATGATATTTGCGGCCATATTAGTGACATTTAAATCCTGGAGCCTCGTTCCTGGTCCTATTAACAAAACTTTCGATGAAAAACTTATTACCTATGAGAACATCATCACAGCAGCATTTGCTGGCAGCGCCAGTGTCATCACATCAACTATAGTTCCTTCCACATCATCCATCGATATTCCCGAACCGCAACCCGTAGCTGTGCTGGTACAATTGAAAGACGCTGAAGGAACTAACCTGACTACCGGTGGCGACATCGTAACCTTGGCCACTTCGCTTGGATCATTAACATCTGTTAACGATAATAATGACGGAACTTACTTTGCCTTTCTCAGCTCCAGCGGAGTTGCCGGAACAGCCATCATAACCGGCACCATTAACGGTGTGGCCATGCAAAAGCAAACCAGTGTGATATTTATTGATCCCACAGTGCTTATAACATCCATTGTTGCCAGCACGGCAGAATTGCCTGCCGATGAAAAGAGTACAGCCCTTATTACGGTAACTGTAAAAACCGTAAAGGATCAATTGATTAAGGATGCCATAGTTGAATTCCAAACCAATGCAGGTAGTTTATCAGGGGTCAATAATCTTAATAATGGGAATTACCAGATTACCCTAACATCCTCCGGCACACCACAAAATGCAAAGATATCCTTCACGGTTAACAGTATACTTCAGCCGGCTAACATCACCATCGTATTTGTTGAGCCACCCCCACTTCCATTATTTATTCCTGAAGGCTTCTCGCCCGATGGTGATGGTGTAAATGATACGTTTGTCATCGAAGGAGCGGATAGTCATCCTGTAAAACTATCCATCTACAATCGATGGGGTATTATAGTTTTTGAAGATTCGGATTATAAAAATGAGTGGAGTGGTCAGGGCAATCAGGGAACCATGATTGGCGAAAAACTTCCTGATGGAACTTACTACTATGCCGTGAATTTAAATGATGGTAGTAATCCCATCATTCGCTTCATGACAATTAAAAGAAAATAATGGATCCAAAATTCACTCCTATGAAAAATCGTAACTCAATATATATAATAGCGGCACTGACTCTTCTGATAAGTTTCAAATCTAACGGTCAGCAAGATCCATCCTATTCCATGTTTATGTATAATGGAACAAGCATAAACCCTGCAATAGCAGGGAGTGCCGGATCGCTTAGTGGAACTGCGCTGTATAGAGATCAGTGGATTGGAGTAAACGGTGCACCGATCACTCAGTTTTTGAATGTCGATTTACCTGTCTATCACGATAAAGTAGGTTTAGGAATAGTGGTGTATAACGACAAAATTGGTGTAACCCGTAATCAAAATATAGAAACGCAATATGCCTATCGCCTCAAGTTTGAAAAAGGGATACTGGCGATGGGTATTCAAGTAGGATTGAACCACTTCAATGCTGATTACGCATCCGTCATTACCAATTCTCAAAATACAATTGATAACACCTTTAGCGATGTTACCAACAGCATTTCACTCAACGTTGGTACCGGTCTGTTTTATTATACCGAAAAATTTTCTGTTGGATTTTCCATTCCAAAGCTGATCAATAAAAGTAGGGATGGACTGAATCATAGCGACAACTACCGTAAGTACTACATGACCGCATCCTATACGATAGACCTTTCGGCAGATTGGATTTTTAAACCCTCTACCCTGCTAAGAATTGGCGAGGGCATGCCCTTTCAGATAGACATTAATTCCAACTTCTGGTTTAGAAAAAAATATGGTATTGGTGTATCGTACCGATCCAACGATTCTATCAGTGGATTATTTCAGCTAAAAGTCGGTCATGATTTCACTGTGGGTTATGCCTATGACTATACCATATCCAGATTGAGCCAGTTTGTGAATGGAAGCAACGAGTTAATGATACGCATTACGATACCAACATCCAATGACGTGATCAATCAGAGAACATTTTAACACATTAATCCTGTCAAGACTTACTAATGTTAGTATATAAATAAAACAGTTTGAATATTAGAATCATTGTAGAAAAGTTGGTGCATTTTGTTCTAATTTTAATTAATTAGCGAGAGAATTTAGTTAATTGATGTAATGCCTGCTATTCAATCTGTTTTAATCGCTACAGGAAGTTACATTCCGGAGGTAAAGATCAGCAACCTTGAATTCCTTCATCACACCTTCTTCGAAAAAGATGGTTCACCCATTAAGAAAGACATAGCCAGCATTGTTGAAAAATTTAAAGACATTACCGGAATTGAAGAGCGCTGCTACGCAAGGCCTGAGCAAAAGGCATCTGATTTAGGTTTCCTTGCCGCTAATGCCGCCCTTGAAAACTCCGACATTGATAAAGAATCGCTGGACTATATTATCGTTGCACATAACTTTGGTGACGTAGCCCACAACAGCAATCGGGTTGACATCGTTCCCTCACTGGCATCACGCATAAAATACCTGCTTCAAATTAAAAATCCAGACTGCGTAGCATATGATCTTCCTTTCGGATGCCCGGGATGGCTAGAGGGTGTTATTCAGGCTAACTATTACATTCAATCGGGAGATGCTAAACGATGCATGATCATTGGCGCTGAAACATTATCGAGAGTTATTGATCCCCACGATCGCGACTCTATGATCTATGCCGATGGTGCCGGAGCAGTGATTTTAGAAGGCAGGGTTGGAAGCGAAGGAATCTTATCTCATAAAACGCAAACCCACGCCAGCGAACATGCTTTGCTTTTGAATATGAATCACTCCTATGATCCACAAATTAAGGATAAAGATATTTTCATTAAAATGAATGGCCGCAGGCTCTACGAATTTGCATTAAGCCATGTGCCGCATGTAGTGAAGACGGCTCTCGATAAAGCCAATGTTCATCTCTCAGAAATCAACAAGGTGTTAATCCATCAGGCCAATGAAAAAATGGATGAAGCCATTCTAAGCAGGCTTTTTAAATTGTATGGTCTTGAATTTAATAACCGAAGCGTAATGCCCATGATCATTTCATGGCTTGGCAACAGCTCAGTGGCCACCATTCCTACCCTGCTAGATCTTATGCTGCGTGGTCAATTGCAAGATCAGGTTATCAATAAAGGTGACAAAATTGTATTTGCTTCTGTGGGTGCCGGCATGAATATTAATGCAGTAGTCTATCAGTTTTAAAACTTTTGCCTCCTGAATTTCATCCTATTCTTATTATAAACTGCAAAATCATAAAAATACTGCTGACACTATTCGTCTGTGTTATCGCTTCTCCGTTGCGGGATCAGGACGTCATCTTCATTCCCAAACGTGACCGCGAATGCACCGTGTTATTGGCCTAGACGACAAGCAACAATGGATCAAGGTCATCAAAGAAAATTATACTCAGGCGCTGATTGATAAACAACAATCCTTGAAAGTGCAGTCCCATGACAACGGCATTGTATCTACGTCAAAGGAAGAGATCGAAGAATCGGATAAGCTCGAAGCAAAAACAAAAATATTTGCGCGACTACTCAAGACTTTGGCGGGAGCAAAATAATATCTACAAAACCCAATGGCCGTAAAATTGAAATGGTCCTAAGCAATGAAGGGGGCTTAATCGCTACTTTCTAACTATTGTTCGATAAAAACAAACCTTATCACATTGATGGAATTGGAATTTAGGCGGGTAATTAGTTTAAAATCAAGCGACTGAAAGACATCGCCTGATTTTTGTTTTGGGTATAGGTAGTTAGAATGTACTAAAAAGAAACGGGTACTTCAACCCAGGTTGTATCCCATCCTATCATCATGATGGCCTCTTTATCTTTTCCATTTTTAAACTTGATGGAAAAGTCTTCGATTACTCCTTCCGATTTCTTAGTGGGAATATTAACACGCAAAGCATCCATGCCCTGATTATAACTATAGGCACCCCAAACGTCCAGATCGGTATTTAAAATAATAGTCCACTCATTTACGTTGGGGATTGCGAAAAGGGAATAAGTGCCTGCCTTTACAGTCTTGCCTTGAATAGTCACATCCTGATAGAATTTGATTTCAGGAGCTTCGTTGGCTCCCACTCTCCATACATCATTAAAGGGAACAAGTTTTCCGAATACTTCACGATCTTTTTTTGGCGGTCTACTGTACGTAACTCTTACCATCGCGGGCAAATTGCCAATCAACTTAGGCGCAAATTTACGATCGTGAGCAAAGTTGTCAGGATAATAGGCCATATCCATAGGGCTCTTATCAAGTTCATCCATCTTTTGTGCGAACGTTGGTATTATCAATAATGACCATACGCAAAGAACTGTCAGCTTCAATTTCATTGTTTAGTAAAAATTTGAGGTTACCAATTTAATCAATAAAAAGTAAAACGTATGAAAATCACCCCCATTTGCTCTAAATAATCATTCAAAGACATGACTTTGGTCATGGATTGCTTTGTTGAATTTTCGGAATCTTATACTACAGAAATTTAAATACACAGCCCCATGAATAAACTTGTTGAACACTTAGAAGAAGTTACTGTGCGTTTTGCTGGTGACTCCGGAGACGGAATGCAGTTAGTCGGAACTCAATTTTCTGATACCTCTGGCTTTGCTGGCAACGAAGTAAATACGTTTCCTGATTATCCTTCGGAGATACGTGCTCCGGAAGGTACGCTATATGGTGTTAGCGCTTTTCAGGTTCACTTTGGATCCAAGAACATACATACCACCGGAGACTTCGTGGATGTACTGGTAGCGATGAACGCAGCTTCGCTAAAAGTGAACATAGCCAATGTGCGAGAACAAGGCATTATCATTGTGAACACCGAAGGCTTTGATGACCGAAGCTTAAAACTTGCTGGTTATGTTAGAAATCCACTCACTGATGATAGTCTTTCAAAGTATCAGATCTTCGGCATCGATATGTCGAAAGAGCTGAAGAAAGCATTCATTGAAGTCGATGTTCCGTCCAAACTCATTCAGCGAACACTAAACATATTCGCATTGGGTGTTACCTACTGGCTTTTCAACCGGCCGATGGAGCCAACGGTAAACTGGATCAATAAAAAATTCAAAGGAAAAGAAGATGTGATACTGGCCAACGTGCATGCACTACAGGGCGGATGGAATTTTGCTGAGAAGAATCCAGACTTCAGAAAACAATACATCATCGATAAGTCGGATATGCTTCCGGGCAAGTATCGGAGCATCACGGGCAATCAGGCTGTTGCTTTAGGCCTTGTGGTGGCCGCAACAAAAGCACACCTTCCACTTTTTCTGGGCTCCTATCCGATCACTCCTGCTACAGACATCCTTCATGCTATATCTGGTTATAAAAAATATGGAGTTAAACACTTGCAAGCCGAAGATGAAATTGCAGGAATCACCAGCGCCATTGGTGCTGCGTTTGGTGGAAGCTTAGCGGTGACCACCACCAGTGGCCCTGGTTTATCATTAAAAACAGAAGCCATCGGTTTGGCCATCATGACGGAGTTACCATTAATTATTGTTGATGTGCAACGCGCAGGCCCATCTACCGGGTTGCCTACTAAAACAGAACAAAGTGATTTGATGCAAGCCATGTATGGAAGACATGGAGAGGCTCCGCTACCCGTATTAGCAGCAGCAAGTTCCTCCGATTGCTTTGATATGACCCTAGAAGCCGCACGCATTGCCCTAAAATATATGACTCCTGTAATGCTACTAACAGATGGCTACATCGGCCAGGCATCAGAACCATGGCGCATTCCTGAGATTGATAAGTTACCAGAGATCGCTCCTCAGTTTGCACAGGATGCTTCTACCTTCAAACCCTATCTACGCAACCCTGAAACATTAGCTCGTCAGTGGGCTATTCCAGGCATGCAAGGTATGGAACACCGCATTGGTGGATTGGAAAAAGAAGATGGTAGCGGTGTGGTTAGCACAGACCCGTTGAACCACCAGAAGATGGTGGAACTACGACAGAAGAAAGTAGATAACATCGCCAATGATATTCCAGAACTGGAAGTAGTTGGAGAATTGGAAGGTGATTTATTGTTGCTGAGCTGGGGAAGCACGTATGGTGCTGCCAAGATTGCCGTGGAGAAGATGCAGGCACAAGGTCATAAAATTTCTCATGCTCACTTGCGCTACCTCAATCCATTCCCTAAAAATCTGGGCGAGGTACTTCATAGGTTTGATCGCATAGTGATTCCTGAACTAAACTTAGGTCAGCTGAAAAATTTAATTCAAGCTAAATACCTGAAACCTGTCATTGGCATCCATAAGGTACAAGGTAAACCATTCAAGTCCGTAGAACTGGAAGAAAAACTTACCGTGCTTCTATCATTGGAAAACCTGAAAAACTGGGAAGCAAATAAATCAAGACAAGACATACCTGTTGACCTTTAGTTAAACTAATGCAGCAGGCAAGTAGTAACACAAACTTTGAACCTTGAACTTAGAATAAACATAACATGAAGACAATCATAGATCAAATAATAGAAAAACCTCACACTGGGGATATTCACACGACCTCAAAAGATTTTAAACCCGATGTGGATGTGCGCTGGTGTGCCGGTTGCGGAGCCATTTCCGTTTTATCACCAGCCCAACGCTTGATGCCTGAGTTAGGAATACCAAAAGAAAAAATTGTATTCATCTCGGGCATCGGATGTTCAGGTCGCTTTCCTTACTACATCGATACGTATGGCTTTCATGGTATTCATGGACGAGCATTGCCAATTGCCAGCGGTTTAAAAATTGCGCGTCCCGATTTAAGTGTGTGGGTTGTTACCGGTGATGGTGACAACATGAGTATTGGTGGAAACCACTTCATCCATGCATGCCGCAGAAATGTGGATATGAATGTATTGATGTTCAATAATGAAGTGTACAGCCTTACCAAAGGTCAGTACTCGCCTACCTCTCACCGTGGGCAGATTACAAAGTCTTCGCCTTTGGGAGCTTTAGATGATCCGTTCAACCCGGTTGCATTGGCATTAGGTGCCAGCGCTACCTTTGTTGCACGTGGTCATGACAAAGACCGCGCACAGTTGCAGCAACTTTTGTTGAAGGCTCATCAGCACAAGGGGTTTTCGTTTGTGGAGATCTATACCAATTGCCGAATCTTCAATGATGGTGCATTTGATTTATATACCAATGCCGAATCGCGCGAAGATCATACCGTATGGCTGGAACATGAAAAACCACTGGTGTTTGGCAAGAATAAAGACAAAGGCATTATCATGGATGGCTTCACCCCACGCATTGTTGATTTAACCGATGGTGGGCATAGCATCAACGATGTATTGATACATAACGAGAAAGATTCTACACTCGCATTCATATTGGCTAATATGACTTATTCGGAAATACTACCGCGCCCAATGGGCATTTTGCAAAATCTGGATAGCCGCACATCGTATGACGACCGCGTGGTAGAACAAATTCAACAAGAGGTGGAAACCAAGGGTGTTGGCAACCTGGAGCAATTGTTATTGGGAGGCAGCTATTGGGAGATTTAAAAAAAACGACATTGATTCAAAGATTTATTTCATGAAACCTAAATCTGTGAATCAGTAGCAGATCCGTGAGAATTATCGGGCAATGGCATAACTACCATCGATTACCCCAAGAATACCGGACTGATTGTTGAAAAACCATTCCTAAGTCATTAAGGAAATACTCCTTTTTAACTATTTTTATGATAGTCTAATGAGTAGTGCTATGATTACGAGATTCCTGACTTTCTTATGCTTGTTTCTTTTAGCTCAAGCTACGTTCGCACAAACCAGAGGAAAATCTATTTTTAAAAAATCACAATATCAGGAAGTCGATTTTGAAGACTTGATGCATCGCTATTTTGGCAAAGAAGCCGGCAGTTTTAATAAGCTGGAGGGCATCTATTCTGTTTCCTGCGTGATCACAAAATCAAGCAGAGGTTTCTTTAAAGGAAATCTTAAAACAAAGGTTGTAGAGCGAAAAGACAACTATGCACGCGTGGCGATACTGAAAGATTGGCCTGATGCCAATCGTGATTATATCGAAGTATCATTAAGTTATCATGTTGCAGACAAATATCCCATTGTAGGTGATATGAATACACTATCTGCCGGTGAAGCTTTTATTTACAAACACATTGAACCTGATGGATCTTCCATCGATTTTTCGATGGCTGCAAATTCTGGTGATCTGATCGATGGCGAACGTTCAGAAATTTTAAAACGTAAAACCATTACCTACAAACTATCATACATGAAAATTTTCCCCAAAGAGAAACCACAGCAAATTGTTTTGAGTAAGTGATTAAATTCACTTGATCATCTATTTCAGTAAAATAAATAAAACAGAATATTACTATGAGTCTTAGTTTCTGGTTTCCGGTTGCATGTTCAAGACCGTAAGGGCTAGCCAATCAAAAATAGTTGCCTTGGTTTGATATTGAATAATGTTGTGAAATGATAGCGCATAATCTTTATCATCCATATTTTCGAAACCCGAGTGAAACAGACTTTAAAATATTGTTCATTACCTTTTGTTGAATTGAACTTATTTAAAAACTCAAAGCCATTCATCGCAGGCATGTGAACATCAAGGAAGATCATTGTTGTAAATGGATTATTCACTATCATCAATGACAATGGCTGTTTGGAAGCTTGCTTTCCTTGTCATATTCATCTCCGATTAAAGTTTATACTGTGAAAATGCTTATTTATTACAGCCGGATTTGTAGTAAAAATATTGGATATATAGTTTTAATAAGGGTATTGTCTAATTACGCACCGTAAATTGTAATCCGTAGAGAGACTGACTTCGTTACATAAATATATATGAGGTGACTATGCCTTGCGCAAAGAGAGAATAATCTTTGTGCCTACTTCTAGGGTACTATCTACGCAAAGAAGTGCATTTTCTGATCGCAGAAACTCACCAATAATGTTAAACCCTAGCCCGCCACTAAACTTAGGGACAATATCTTTCATGGTTTCACCGTTCACCGTCACTAAAATTCCTGCGAGTATTTCAGGGCTAATACCTTTTCCACTGTCTTCAACACAGACATTCAAATAATTCACCCCGGATGATATCGTTAATGAGATGCGACCATTGGTTGTGTTTTTCAATGCATTGTCAATTAAATTCCTCAATATAATTTTTAAGGCTTGTACCTTCACTTTCAGAATGATCTCCTCATTGTCAGGCGATTGTATCGTATTACCTTTATGAGCTGCCAGCGGTGCATAAAATTCGATCAACTCGGAGAATAAATCCTGCAAGTTTATCAATTCGCGTTCAATCGGTATGTTTTCTGACCGAACAATCCAGCCGTGAAATTCTTCCATAAACCGATATGCGTAGGAAGTTGATTGAAGCAGGTCATAAACAATATGTTTTGCTTGGGTATGCTCATTCCCAAAAGTGTTATACCACATTCGCAAATTGGATAATATAAATCGCATAGGACTTTTAAGATCATGCAGCAATACCGAGTAAATCTTATTTCTGAATATAGCCTGATCATTTAAATGCTTCAACGTTTCCTTGAGCTTACTGTTAACTCTAATAATGATTAACACCAGTAAAATCAAAAAGAATAATGCAGTTCCTGTAATAGCCAATTGCTTATTTCTGGCATCCAATAGCCTTGCCTGCAGGCGCTGTTCCGAATCCAGACGTTCTCGTTCCTTTTCAGAATCAATACCCGCCATCATGTACTGCGTCAATTGTTGAGTCTGACGCACCTCCTGTTCACTTATCTTACGCGATGCCTTAATATATTCACTCAACATTTCATCTGCATTGCGGGAATCACCTTTCTTCAGGTAATAATTGATAATCTCATAATATGAAATTTGAATAATTTCCTCCAGGTTATTTTTCTTAGCTAATTCCACCACCTTGAATAAATAGCGCAGCTGATTTTCCCCTTGCCTTTTCGTTTTACAGATATACGACAAAAAAAGCATCGATTGTGCAAGCGCTAACTTCTGACTATTATTGCCAAGTTGATTGGATAACTCCAATACCATATTAAAATTTCGTTCAGCTTCAGCAAGATTACCAGTTTTATAATCGATAATACCAAGCACCTTATAGCAATTGGATAGCACGGGTAGGTTTTTAACTGCAAGATTAGTGCGTATAGCGATTAGTGTGTAGATCCTTCCTCTTTCGTATTCTTTATTATTTAAGTAGCTCTCGCCTAAATTATGAGCGGTTACACCTATCCGCTCTGGAATATTGAGTCTACAAAAAATTTCGTATGATTGCTTGTGATAATAGACTTCTTGTGTCCTGTTCTTTTGTGCACGATGAGTATGCCCCAGAGTGATGTAACAGTTTGCTATACCAATCGAATCTTGCTGCTGCCGAAAAATGGATATAGCCCGTGTAATGTAATTAGCAGATAATACAAAATCACCTAAAAAAATGTATAGACTCGCCAGGTTTCGATAGGCTCTGGCCTGACCTTGGATATAACCATTTGATATTGATAAACTCAACGCACGGCTTCCATAATCTAATGCTCTGTCCGATGAAACATAAATCAAATTCTGGCAAAGTGCGTTCAGTACATCAACACGATCTACTTCATTTAATTCTGGGTTTTCTTCTTCGATCAATATCTCAAGGCTATCAATCTCCTTCTGGGCTTGAGTTTCAATTATAATGACTACTTGAACAAGCAACAGTAATAAAATGATTTTAATAAGTTTCATTCCGTGTACTTCTTGTTCACTCAAAATAAAGAAAACCGTAATCAACAATTGTCGTCATCTGCTTCTAAAATAGGTAGAAAAAATACTACAGATGGTTTTAAATAAATGACTTTAATTTGTTCAACTTCATTAGATTTGTCAACTACAGAAGAAAAAGCCTTCGCATTCAGACGGAATGCGGGGCTTTTTACCCTTTGGGGTATT
Organism: Bacteroidota bacterium; assembly: GCA_947470895.1. Lineage (GTDB taxonomy): Bacteria > Bacteroidota > Bacteroidia > Cytophagales > Cyclobacteriaceae > ELB16-189. The sequence goes on along the minus strand of CANIVF010000084.1, from coordinate 9,945 downwards.
CAACTAACCCTTCAAAGCCCCTGTACTATTGATCGACAACTAATACAGATTCTATCGTAGCAAAATGATCAATACTATTATCCTATTGAGGACAAAATTGTTCGTAAAGCCTGGCTAGCTCCAGTGTTGAATCAACCTCCAGTTTTTCTAAAATTCTGGTTTTAAATGTACTTACTGTCGATATCTGTAAGTCCATATGATAAGCAATCATCTTTAATGACTCACCCTTCACCAGATACCTGGTAACCTCCATTTCACGTTTTGAAAGCTTATCGAAAGGATTTCCCTCTGCATTAACATTCAAGACAGCAAATGTAAGATTTTTTTTATAGTAGCCTCTCTCCAGCACATGTTTGATCCCATCCATGATCTGAAAATCGGGAGCCTCTTTATGGATATAACCTCTTACACCCAAATCAAGATACTTCTTGGCAAACATATCAGGTTGAAGCATACTTAAAATAATAACCGGAATCTTCTTATACAACGGCAACATTTTCTTTACAAAATACGATGAGTCTTGTGCGTGAGAAAAAGTGAGGTCACTGATTATTAAATCAAATTGATAAGTTTCCAACTGTTTGCGTGCCGACTCCTCATCCCAGGCTTCAGCCACAAATACATCCGTGAGACCTTGATGGATAATACTTTTTACACCGGTTCGAACAATACTATGGTCATCAATAAGTAGTATCTTTCTTTTTCCATTTGATGGTTCATTCATAAAGGAAAATTATTAGGTCAATTATGGGTTGATTTTTAATGTCGTTTTATTCCCGATCAATATACCTATAGGATTCAATTTTTCATCTTTTCTGTATGAAAAATATCCAAAAAAGATGAAATGATTCATTGACCATCCGAGTTAAGTATCAGATTATCTTGATATTGAATCCTAATCATAAAATTATTGAATTAGTTTATCGCCTATAATAGGTTCCGGTTCTTTCTGTTGTTATAATATTTAATAAATTCCAAAACCAAAATGAGTGTAGTTGCTCCTATTATGGATGAAGCAAAGTGCATGTATCCTGGAAACTGCATGTTAAAAACATCTTGCAAAAAAGGAACTGATGTAATCAATACCAACATGATTATGGCAACTGAAGCAATGAGCAAAACAGCATAATTTTTCTCAGTAAATACAGCGATAAAACTTCGTGTCTTTGAAAGATCGGTCAGTATCAGGAAAAGATTGCCAATGATCAGTGCTGAAAATGCAATTGCTCTGACTTCTTGTTCGCTGTGCCCCTCGCGCAGTGAAAGAAAATAAACGGACAATACCATGATCAACAAAAGCAGTCCTTGCAGTGCACTGAAAAGAATCTTTTTTCCACCAAAGAATTTCTCTTCCGGATTTCTGGGCTTTCTCTTCATAATCCCACTTTCCTCCTGTTCGTATTCAAAAGCTACGGAACAAACGGGATCTATAATCAATTCCATAAAAACAATGTGTAACGGCAATAGCAGCAAGGGCAACCCTGTAAAGAAAGCAGGCAATAATGTAAGCCCGATGATGGGAATGTGAATGGCGATGATGTATGACATTGCTTTTTGAAGGTTATCAAAAATTCTTCTGCCTGAACGAATGGCTGCCACGATCGAAGTGAAGTTGTCGTCCAGCAATACCAGGGAGGATGCCTCCCTGGCCACATCAGTTCCTTTGTTTCCCATGGCAATTCCAATATGAGCCGCTTTTAATGCCGGTGCATCATTAACACCATCGCCCGTCATGGCCACAATCTCATTATTTGCTTTTAACGCCTGCACAATCCTCAATTTCTGTTCCGGAACAACCCGGGCGAAGATGTTTGCTTTGGATATTCGATCCTTTATTTCAGCATCACTCATTTTGCTGAATTCATCGCCCGTAATGATTACCCCGGAATTTAATCCTATTTGGGCGGCAATACTTTTTGCTGTTGCCGGGTAATCGCCAGTAATCATGATCACTTTGATACCCGCTTCGTTACACTCCCTTATCGATTGCGGCACTTCAGGTCGAATTGGATCTTCAAATCCAAGCAAGCCAAGAAATTCAAAATCAAAATCGCTTTGTTGTTCAGGAAGTTGTTTATCCTTTGCTGACGAACTGGCCACCGCGATAACGCGATATCCCTTTTCAGCCATTTCATTAACAACCTTCAAATGCTTTTCTGCATCAGCCCTATTCAATTTACACAAAGCAAGAATAACCTCAGGCGCACCTTTCGTAGATACTGAAATAGATTTATCGGAATCATTTACCAACACCCTTGTCATGGCAAACATTTCTTTACTGAGTGGATATTCCTTTAACACCCTCACCGTATTTGCATCCTGTAAAGTCAATGCACCAAATGCATTGGCAATCGCTTTTTCCATGGGGTCAATAGAATCTATTAAAGAGGCGCGCTGCGCAGTGATTACTACATTGATAAGCTGATCCTTGCTGCTGATAAATGTATCCTTTGTAAATACTTTCGTGCCATTATACAACGTGGCAATATCCATCTTGTTTTGTGTGATGGTTCCTGTTTTATCACTACAAAGAACAGTGGCCGATCCCAGTGTTTCGATAACGGAAGGGTTTCTGGTTAATACATTTATCTTAGATAACCTCCAAGCTCCCAATGCAAGAAAGATTGTGAGTACAACGGGAAATTCCTCAGGCAAAATAGCCATTGCTGCAGACAGCCCATTGAGCAATGATTGGATAAAATTTCCACGTGTGAAATAGAATGCAACCACCACTCCAACACTTAATGCTGCACCAATGCAAAAGAGATTTCGGATCAGTCCCTTCATTTCCTTATGCAGTCTTGTTTGATCTGGTTCAATACTTTGAAGTGAGGCTCCTATTTTACCAAACTGTGTGGTTGCGCCAGTTGCTATTACAACAGCTTCAGCTTTTCCCTGTACTACCAAAGTTCCACTGAAAACCAAACCAGAGTGATTGGCCAAATCGGATTGACTACTTTTGGTTACCGGGATAGATTCGCCTGTGAGCATCGATTCATCCACGGTTAGGTTTACCGTATTAATTATTCTGCAGTCTGCCGCAATCCGATCACCTTCGTTTAAAATCAATAGATCATCGGGAACAACCTCACGACCTGTGATCCGCTTCACTACTCCATCGCGAATTACTGATGCCCGTGGTGAAGCCAGTTTTTTCAAAGCATCCAGTGCCTTTTCAGTTTTCTGATATTGATAAAAGGTGATAAAAACGATTATTAGAATCGTAGAGAGAAGAATGATTCCTTCTGCCAGATCTCCCAAAATGATATAAAGTATACCGCTACTTATTAGTAAAATAAACATAGGCTCTTTAACAACTTCCAGGGCTATATGCAAGATGCTTTTCGGTTTCACGCTGGCTAGTTCGTTGTAACCATAGGTCACTAACCTTTCCTTTACTTCTGCCGAAGTTAATCCTTCGCTTATATCCTTCATGCTTCAAAAGTTTCTGTGGTTCATCATCTTATCGACCTCACTAATTTAGTTGAAATCAATCTTTTCTCTAAGAACATTATTTAAAAAAAATAGACTTCATGATACTTTGATCGCATGGTAAACACCTCTTCGATCACGATACGCTTTGCGTTCTGTTGATGTGGCCGAAGAGGATACAATTTGTTATACCGTCATTTGAATTGATCTATAAGTTTCAGAATGTCGTAGAGCCAATTCTAAATCAAACAATGACGCTTCAAAAGCAAATTCATCTACTCAAAGAATCAAGAGACATTCTATTACCGAGGTAGGTGAACAGAAGCATTGAAGTATAAAAGTGGCGCTATAAATTGAATTAAAAGTTAATCACTCGTAAATGAAAAAGGGTTTAATCGTATTACATATTCTCTTTGGATTAGTATCCTATACTTCAAGAAGCGCTTATGCGTGCAAACAAGAGTCATCACAGAATTACATCAGTGAATCCTCTGAAGCTGACATATGGTTATCGACTATAGCCTATGAGGAAGTGTCTAAAACTTATCCAGATGGGAAATACTGCGCAATAATTATTTATTATATCCCCAATACAGGCACTCGATCCACTTATGAACTCACCGTTAAGGTGGAGAGCAGTGAAGTAACTGTGGTATACTGGCCTAAAGTAGGCTGGCTTGATCAGAGTCATTTTTGCTGTGCCGAACTGGATAATGATGGAGGCACTTCTTTTACCTCCGATAAGGGATATGGATTTGAGGTGCCCGTTACTAGTGAGAGAGGTTGTTGATATCCGTATTTAAATGCCGTTTATGGGCTAAATTCGAGAGTAAAAGGAAACGGTCATCAATAAATCAGTACTATAATACCTAAATTAGTCATTTTTTGATACATTAGTCATTAAATAAGGTTAAATTCAGTACTATAATACGGATTTATGAACACGAAAAAAGGCTTAGCTGAAGATATGATCAGTCGCAGGGCTGTGTTGGGTATCACCCAGGAGCAGCTTTCCAAGCTCTCTGGCGTGGGCCTGAAAACCATTTATAAACTGGAGCAGGGCTTGGCTAATCCGTCCCTTGATACCCTCGAAAAAGTACTGGATGTATTGGGTCTTGAGCTCAGCATCAAACTTAAAAAGTAATAGGTCATGCGCACCGCTCTGGTATATCGCAATCATAATTAGCAGGAAAGCTCATTGAAGCTGATGGGGAATACATCTTTCGCTATGATAATGCCTACTACATGGACTCAGCCAAGAAACCCATCAGTCTTACGCTACCTAAGACACGGCAGGAATATCGTAGTAAAATGTTCTTTCCCTTTTTTTATAACGTGCTGGCGGAGGGTATGAACAAGAGGTTGCAGTGCCGCCAGTTGCAAATTGATGAGAATGATTATTTTTCGCTCTTAACGCACACCGCAGGAGAAGATACCATTGGAGCCATCACCGTTAAAGCTGAAGCCGCATGAATGTAGATCGCTGCCCTTCTACCTTGAAAAAGGGATTCACTGCGTATAGTGATAAAGCACTGAAGAAAGTATTCTATGGTAAGAAGGTGAACCATGTACTCCCCTTTATGCCTCCAGAAAAAGATGAACAGGTGCAAGAACTGTTCATGCAAAACCGAGTGCGCATCCGTATTTCAGGTGTTCAGAAGAAGTTGTCGCTGTTTCTCCAAAGGAATAAGTTAACGCTTACGGATGCAACACAACATGGCCTCTATATTCTGAAGCCGATTCCGGATGATATAAAGCATGCCACACAGGTACCCGCCAATGAGCATGTGACCATGCAACTGGCCGAGCAGATATTTGGAATACCAACCGCACCCAATGCACTCATCTTTTTTCAGGATGGGCAGCCGGCATACATTACCAAGCGATTTGACCGCACACTAGAAGGCAAAAAGTTTGCCATGGAGGACTTCTCCACGTTGGCCAAAAAAACCAAGCAGACCGATGGGCAGGACTTTAAGTATGAGGCCAGTGTGGAGGATCTCTTTCGATTATTAAAAGAATACGTGGGCCCTTACCGGATTGAGAGCCAGCGATTATTCCGGTTGATCTTGTTTAACTATGTGATTTCGAACGGAGACGCCCACATGAAGAATTTTTCATTATTAGAGACCATCAATGGGGATTATCTGCTCAGTCCGGCCTATGATCTGATTTGCTCAAGGATACACGTGAACGATCCTGATCTGGCCCTGAAGCATGGGCTGTTTGCTGATGACTTCACCACCGAGAGCTTTGGCGCCAACGGATTTTATGCCTATGATGATTTTTTAAACCTTGGAATACGTGCAGGATTGCCAGAGGGTGTAGTAAAAGAAGAAATTCTGCTATTTTTAGAGAGCAAGGAAAAAGTGGCCGAACTTGTAGGGCGTTCATTTCTGCAAGAAGATACTAAAGTTCAGTATTTGGAATTCTATGAAGCGAAGTTAACCAAGATGAATTACTCGTTTAAAAAGCTATTGTAAGCCCATCGCAACGGTTAAACTTATTTCATGAGTAAGGACTACTCCGAAGACAAACTCATCGAAGAAAGCTGCATGAATCTCTTTGGTGAAGAGCTTGGCTGGAAGACCATCAACGTCTATCAGGGCGAAATCTTTGGCCCAACCTGTACGCAACAAGAAGATTAAGGTCTTTTACTTCATCAACCCTCTCAATAATGATTTTGTGGCGGTGCAGCAGCTGTGGCTGGAGGGAAGGTCGAAGCGAAGGCCCGATGTGATTGGATTTGTAAATGGAATACCGCTAGTATTTATCAAGTTGAAGGCTCACCACCGCAAGATATGGGTGGACTATGAATACAACCTGAAAGATTATAAGGATACCATTCCCCACTTGTTTCATTGCAATGCATTCATCATTCTGAGCAACGTCATCGATAGCAAGATTGAATCGGTTACCTCCAAGTTTGAACACTTCAATGACTGGAAGCGGATTGAAGAAAATCAGGAGGGTATTGTCAGTCAGACCATCATCAAAGGAACCTGCTCGGAGGAGCGCCTAATGGATTTGTTTGAAAACTTCATTCTGTTTGATACCTCCATTGGAAGCGTAATAAAGCTGATCGCCAAGAATCACCAGTTCATTGGGGTGAACAAGGCCGTAAATCTCTTTGCTGCGATGAGGGAGCAATACAAAGAAGGCAATGTAGCCAAGGAATAGACCCAGAAGCTGGGGGTGTTCTGCCACACACAGCTGGCTATCTATACCATAGTTGGCAAACTAAATGAAACGGTAGCGGTGAGCCAGAGGTGCCTGTAAAGCCCATTGAGGAACTCGTTAAAGATCTTGAGGAAACACTGGCTGCTACCGAGCAATTTTTAAGAGATGAAGAGAAGTTTAGCCTTGACTGCAATTTTGAACTCGGAGGGATTACATAAGATTGGCGCCATCAAAAATGGTGTGGATGCGGTGTACACCAATGATACGACCAAGAACAAGTTTGGCATACTGGCCCGAGAAGTATTCAAGAAATTTAAGGCACTGATGTCAGACAATGCTATCTACAGCTATAAGCCAAGACGAGATGCCATCAATGCGATCTACTCCCTGATTGTTGATAATGTTGCGGATGCTGACATCACAGCTATTGTGAAGAGGGTGCTGGATGTGGTAGATTAATCCATCGCCAGGTTAAACATGGTATTACAGCCCACCGAAAACCATGGTAAGCGGATTGACATCAGCGGGCTGGACTTTGAGCGGATTGAAAAGAAGTTTCTGAAGGTTGAGAAGAAGAACACAGCCGTGTAATCACTGAAGTCTAAACTGGAAAAGCAGCTTAACCGCACGCTGGAGGATAACCCGCTACGGATTGATTACTACGAAAAGTATCAAGCCATCATTCAGGAGTATAACGCAGGAAAAGATTATGCTACCATCGAGGAAATCTTCCGGAAGCTTATCACCTTGTATGGGCAGTTAGATGAAGAAGTAAAGCGATCCATCCATGAAGGATTGAGTGAGGAAGAGCTGACGGTATTTGATACGCTGGGCCGCGATAAAAAAATCAGTGACAAAGAGAAGACTTAAGTGAAGGATACCTCCAAAGAACTCTTGAAGCGCCTTCAGGAAAATGATTTTAGAGTAGATCGTTGGGCAGAGAAGGCACAGACGGCTTCTGCAGTGAGGAAGGCGATTAATGATTACTTGTCCAGCAAACTTCCCAACCCTACTTATGGTTGACGCTCAGTATTCCCATGGCGCTAACACACCCTAACATTTCCGCCTATGAAAATAGACTACTATAATGCCATCTCCGGCTTGATCATTTTCAAAGACCGGCATAGTTTCATTCTTAACAAGAAGAATAAAAAGGTTTTAAACTATCTGAAGACCTTTGAGTTAATCGATGAGTTTGAGAGTTGTCAGATACCTAATGCTGCCAGGATTATTGAAGCAACAGGCTTAGCCAGAAATAAAATCAACCCCATATGGTATCAGTCCTATCTTGATATAAAAGCCACGCTGGAGAGCAAGGCTATGCCAATCCATGATTGCGTTCATACCAATTATATCCGCAGGCATGAGGTTGATACATTTAGTAATCGTAACGATGGTAAAGAGGAGGTGAAAAGAGAGCAAGCGCTTACCTTCCTGGGGTGAGTTCAGGCTTCCCGCTACCCCACGCCTTGGTGAATCTATTTCGATCGATTTCTTAGAACGAAATTTTTAGTGTACGCCCATGGAGTTGTAACAGAAGTAAGGCATGAAATTGATTAAAACTAATTTATTTAGTTTTAATTGCTAATATAATTAGTATTGCCTTACTTTGCTTCCACAAAAGCAAGGAATATGAAGACAATACAATCCCCTCTCATTGGGCGAGTTCCAATCAACGCAAGAGATAAAAACGTCAGGCTCTTCCAAGTTAGGCAAGTACTCAACCGGCATCGCGACCAGCTCATTGATCTACTTCTCAATGACATCCCCTACTTCCTTGCGCGAAAGTATCAGGCCTATGCGACCCCTGATGAAATTGAAGTAATTAAACACAAACTTGGAAGCTTGAAGGCAAAAGATGTTGACCTGAATCGGTACGCGTCTCTCTTTGATGAAATCAAAAGGTGCTCATCGGTGACCTTACGGAATGACATTTTTTTACAGGAGATCGACCAACTATTAATCGGATAGGTATGAAGACCATCAAATCAGCATTATTGGGAAACAAGTCATTAGCAGCCACCGATGATAAAGAAATTCTTATACAGGTAACAAGGATATTAAAGGACCACCGCGAGTTAATTATTGATCGATTGCTCAGAGATATTCCGACCTATCTGGATTACAAGTTCAACGTAAGGCCAGACAAGAATCAAATCGCTGCCGTGAAGGAGTTGTTAATAAGACTTAAGAAATATGACATTGACATTAACTATTATAAGGTCATCATCCTGAATGTGTTTTCAAACACCAATACCCATTTGACCAATGAACCATTCTACGTTGAGATTGATGAATACCTTCAACCCTGCATCAGCGCAAATGAAATGAAGCTCGTAAATACCGAGATGGCATGAAGGAAGTGTTCATAAAATTCTTTGTTGATGTTGCTCAACAAAAACTAAAAGTAAAGTACAGCATTGTGAAGATGATTCTGCACACGATTCCGCACATCCAAGCGAATTGGAAAGAGGTCAAACAGGAAGTTCAACCATTTTTTCTTGATGAAGCCAAGGAGAAATATCCAAGCCTTGAAACGAGAGAGTATCGATTTATATCTTTCATTGAAGATGGAAACTTAACCGATGTAGATATGAGGACGATCATGGATCTGCACAAGACCCTTGACTTAAAAAATCTATATCGAGAATACGCCTATACCGAGGAGGAGCTCAGGTACTATTTGAAAAGTCGATTAATCAGTAGGATGATATCAAAAATGGATCAGGCAGAATTGCCCAATGAAGATAGTACTTCATCAGACTCAGATAGTTTTCAGGTTCTGCAATTCAATCAGAGTGAAGGCTAAACCTTATGAAATATACATAACCCACTAAAATTATGGAAACATTAATGAAGTTGAATGTCAATGGTAAAGAGTTTGTCAAGCCAAAGGACGCCTAAAAACAGATTTACTATGACAGCATGATTGTGAAATAAACCGATCGTTGCTCTAATTTGATGGGTCAGGCAAGGAAGGACAGATCGTTTAGTGAAGGGATACCACCCTCTTCTGGCGTAAGAACAGAAACATTCTATGAAATGGATCAAACCCATATCCAGCAAGTGTTTGATCTGCTCACGGATAAATTTGGGTTCCCGAAAAAATGGCAGGAAAGATGGAAGCAAAATTTAGCCAATTCGCCTCGAGGAGAAAATGAGATAGCCCTGTTCCTGACTTGGGTGATTATTCCGGGAAGTCTGCCCCACTGATTCCGGGAATGGTTTGACCCACCCCTTTAGGCCATAAGATTTGATGGTTTAAAGTTACTGTTTTTCTAAAGAGTTTTTAATTGATTTTTTCCGCATCGATTCGCCCTTTAATTCGATTCG